>NZ_JBFXGG010000001.1:0-176247 GCF_050178255.1 Desulfococcus sp.
GCGGGATCGAGGATCAGGACAACCTGGAAATCGTGAACGATCTGGCCAGGGCCATGGGGGCCGACGTCTCCTGCTCCCGTCCCATCGTGGACGCCAAATGGCTGGAAAAATCCCGTCAGGTCGGCACTTCCGGCCAGACCGTCAGCCCCAAGGTCTATCTGGCCTGCGGCATCAGCGGCTCGTTCCAGCATATGGGCGGCATCAAGGGCGCCCCTTTCATCGTCGCCGTCAACAAGAATCCCAAGGCTCCCATCTTTCAGGTGGCCGACGTAGGCATCGTGGCCGACATCCTCGAATTCCTTCCCGAGCTGACGGAGGCCGTCGAGAAAAACAGGTAGCCGGTAATCGTTCCGGATCGCATCGTCAGGCAAGCCCGTCGGGACGCCGGGTTCAGAAAGAACGATACGGGGTCTCAGGCGCTATCATTATGTGTTCGTTGCCTGGACGATGCGAGGCCCCTCAAGGTATGGGGTGCCTGTCTGTGCAATGATCAATTCAACTTGTAAAGGATCGGTGGCGGTAGTGAAGGTCAAAAAAATGGATCATATTTGCATTGCGGTCAAGGATCTGAGGGCGGCCTGTAAGATCTGGGAGCCCTTTTTGGGAAAAGAAAAGCCGGACGACCTATACCTGGATGAAGCGGAGAAGATCCGGGTCGCCCGCTATTGGATTGGAGAGGTGGGATTCGAATTGATGGAATCCACCAGTCCCGACGGAGACGTCGCCAGGTTCATCGAGAAGCGCGGTGAGGGCGTCATGGTCATCGGTTTCAACGTGGACAACACGCGGGATGCCGTAAAGACTCTTCAGCACCGGGGCTACCCCCTGATACCCGATGCCCGGGGCGTGGTTGTGCGTCCTTTCAGGGATTGTGAATATGCGTTTGTTCATCCCGGAAAACTCAACGGCGTCCTGGCGGAGGTGATCGACTACCAATGGAACGAACTGAAATGAAAATTGAAAACATATGTGTTGTCGGCGCCGGCCTTATGGGCGGCGGCATCGCCCAGGTGTTTGCGCAATCCGGCATGACGGTGACGCTTCATGACGAAAACGGCGACGCCTTGGAGAAGGCCCGGAGGAATATCGACTGGTCGGTGGGGAAGCTCATCGAGAAGGGGCGGCTCAAGGCGGCAAAGAAAACCATTCTGGAACGGATCCGTTATACGAAGGATCTGGAGACGGCTTCATCCGCAGAGCTGGTGATTGAGGCGGTTTTCGAGAATCTGGAACTCAAACGGACCCTTTTTCAGCGTCTCGACGAGGTCTGTCCCTCAGACACCTTCCTCGCCAGCAATACGTCCTCCCTGCCCATCACCGAGCTTGCCGCCGCCACGAGGCGTCCGGAAAAGGTATTGGGACTTCATTTCTTCAGTCCGGTGCCGATGATGCAGGCGGTGGAAGTGGTGAGGGGCCTGAGCACTTCGGAGGCGGTTATGGCGATGGGCGTTGCCGTGGTCGAGAGATTGGGTAAAACACCCATCCGGGTGGAAAGCGACATTCCCGGTTTTCTGCTCAACCGGATCAACCTGGTAAGCTATGTGGAGGCGATCCGTCTCCTTGAACAGGGCGTTGCCACTGCCGAAGACGTTGACAGGGGTGTCCGGTCGGCCTTCGGGCGGCCCATGGGGCCTTTTGAAACCGGCGATATGGTGGGGCTCGACGTCTCTTATCACGCCCTGACGTCGATTTATCGGGAGAGCCGCGATGACCGGTATTACCCTCCCCAACTCCTGAGGCGAAAGGTCAGGGCGGGCCACCTGGGTCGAAAAAGTGGGCAGGGATGGTACGCCTACGACGAAAACGGGAATCGACGATAGGGCGTTCCTTGTCCGCACCGGTTCTTGAACACCGAAAGTTGACTTGAGAGATAACACCATGACAGACTTCAAAATCGATCTGAGAGACCTCTTTTTCATCCTCAAGGAACAGCTGGGTTACAGCCGGCTGTGCCGCCTGGACGCATTTAAGGACCTGAATGAGAGAACGCTTGATCTTCTTGTCAACGAAGCCGTCCGTTTCGCGAAGGGTGTTCTTGATCCATTGAACGCCGTCTCGGACGCGGAGGCGCTTTTGTATGAAAAAGGCGAGGTGCGCTGTCCTGTGGCTTTCAAGAAGGCTTTCCGGCAATGCGGTGATGACGGCTGGATCGCCGCGGTGGGCGATCCGGCCTATGGCGGGCAGGGGTTTCCGCTCATGATGCGGATCGTGATCAACGAAATGATGTACGGCGCCTGCCAGTCCTTCAACAGTGCTCCCAGCTTGACATTCGGAGCTGCCCGCCTCATCCACAGCTTCGGCACCCGGGCGCTCAAGGAAAGATTTGTTCCAAAAATGTTTGACGGCACCTGGAGCGGCACGATGTGCCTGACTGAACCGGGTGCCGGGTCCGATCTGGGCGCTCTCGAAACCGCGGCGACACCGGAGGGTGATCATTTTTACATCAAAGGCTCGAAAATTTTTATCTCCTGGGGAGAGCACGATCTCACCGATAATATTATTCACCTGGTATTGGCCAGGATTGACGGGGCACCGTCAGGAACCCGGGGGATCTCTCTTTTTGTGGTGCCGAAGGTGCGCGTCGAACCGGACGGTATGTTGGGAGAGCCGAATGATGTGGTCTGCACCGGGATTGAACACAAGTGCGGCCTCCATGCATCCCCCACCGCAGCCCTCACTTTCGGCGGGCGTGACGGTTGCATCGGTTATCTCTGCGGCGAGGAAAACAAGGGGTTGGCGCACATGTTTCAGATGATGAACGGTGCTCGCATCAATACCGCCGTCAGCGGGATGACCCTGGCCGGAACTGCCTATCGGAATGCCCTGGCCTATACCAGAGCCCGGGTCCAGGGCCGGGATATTGCCGGACGAACGGCGGAAGACGTCGCCATTATCCGTCATCCGGACGTGCGACGCATGCTCTTGTGGATGAAGGCGGCTGTGGACGGTATGCGTTCCATGATTTACACCGTCGCCTTTTGGGAGGATTTGGCGAAAGGACTCAATCCCGGTCCCGAAAAAACGCGTTGTCAGGATCTGCTGGACTTCATGACGCCCATCCTGAAGGCGTACTGTTCCGATACGGGGTTCAGGGTATGCGAAGTGGCCATGCAGTGCCTTGGCGGTTACGGCTATTGCCGTGATTATCCCATCGAACGCTACCTCCGTGATGCTAAAATCATGTCCTTGTACGAAGGGACCAATGGGATCCAGTCCATGGACCTGATGGGCCGGAAATTGAGCCTCAGGAATGGGGCTTGTCTGAAAGCCTATCAAGACGAGATCGATACATTCTGCGCGGCGCGCCGGGAGCATCCGGTCCTGAAAGAGGGGGTGCGGCAACTCCATGAAACCGCCGGCATGCTCTGGGTATGTGCCGAAGAGATGAAACGCCGGATGAAAGCCGATCCGCTCCAGTGGGCATCCTACACTTACCCCGCGCTGATGGCCTTTGGGGAAGTGACCATGGCCTGGCGGCTCCTCGATATGGCCGTGATTGCAGCAGATCGGGTCGGAGCAGAAGACGGTTCCGATGATTTTCATCGCGGAAAGCTTTGCCAGGCGATCTGGTTCGTGGACACCACATTGCCCCACACCCAGGCGAGAATAAGAACCTGCCTGAGGACGGGTCGTGAAATTGTCGACATGCCGGACAATGCTTTCTAGAACCGGCCTTGCCGTTTAAATCGTAACAATTTAAAATATATGGTGAATCCGTTTAAGATTGATTTGGGGCTGCATTATGGCCGGCGTGATGCTTCAGACCTGACGGCGGTGTGGTAGGCTGCCGTCGCCTCATCAATCAACACCTGCTCGCGGCCGGTGTAGCGCGGGGAAAAATGAAACAGGGTGAACTGCCGGGCACCGGCCTCACCTGCCAGGGCACCGGCCCGATGCGCCGTCAGGTGATGCTTCCTTTCCGCCATCTCCCGGTCCTCAGCCAGAAAAGCCGATTCAATGAAGAGTTGGTCGGCATCGAGGGCGAGCCGACGGATCTTTTCCCGATTGGCCGGCGTATCGGCGGCGTCGGTGACATAGGCGATTTTCTGGCCGGGGGTGATGCGCGCGATATCGGCGGAGAGTTCTCCCAGCGGATATCTGCGTATCTCAGAGTCCTTGCCGAGGGGGACGGCGATTTCCATAGCCGGGCTGCGTCCTTCGAAAAGCGCTTTTTTGAAAAGACCTATCCATGGGCCGACGGGCAGCCCCAGCGCCGTCAACCGGTCCTTCATGATGTTGACGTGAAAGCGCTCCGTCAGGGCAAAACCGAGACAGGGAATATCATGATCAAGGATTTCAGACGATACCGAAAGAGACGGTTCCGCAAGAAGTTTTCCTGAAAAGGGGACAGTCCGCGGGGGAGATTTCAGAAGAAAGCGGTCCCTGCAGTGATAGGTCTGCGTGTGGATCCTGGATGGTGTGACCTCGGAGACATTCAGGACAAAGCGGTTTTCATAGTTTTGAACGAGATTCCACGTATACCCGGCCAATTTGCCCTCAACATTTCGGTGAATCCCGGCGGGACCGTAAATGTGGACTGTTTTGTCCCGGCCGAGACATATACGCAGCAGACGATCAAATCCGATAAAATGGTCGATATGGGTATGGGATACGAAGATGTGGGATATTTTCAGAACGTCGCGGCCGTCCAGGGATTGGATGTCCCCGATATCGAATAGAAACGCTCGCTTATCGAAAACGAAGGGAACAAAGAGACCGGGATCGCCAAAAGGGCCGTTCATGAGCCGGGGATGAAAGGAAGGACGCATGGTCCGGCGTGAGAGATGAGGAAACTTCAGGGGATAAATTTCTTGACCTGCTGGTTGATACAGGCATAGATTTCGTCATCCGAGCCGTAAATGTCGACGGTGTCCTTGTGGTCAATCAGTTTCTCGATCACGAAAGCCGTGAGGTACAGGCTGACGATGTGCGGTTGGGCAACGATCTTCCGAAACGGCGCCACTTCGTAGTCCACATCGAAGTCTTCTGCATAGCTCAACGTCTCCAACGCCTTGTGAACCTGCTCTTCAAGCCCGTTTTTATTGGTGGTTTCAACCAGTTTGCTCTCGATAAGTTTCATGGCTACCTGGTTGCTCAACGGATCGATGTGTTCTCGAATGCTGTTGATAGCCATGCGGCGGGCCCGTTCCTTTGAAGATTCAATTTTAGACAGGATCGAAGACTCGCGCGTGCTGGGGCGGAATACCTTTGCCATGAGATGTTCCCTTCTTTAACCTTCTGGAAAACTTATAAAAAATTATAAGATAATCATGTTGGTCACCGGATTTCAGGCCAACATCCTATCCATTGTGTGCTTGTTTTCGCCGCCCGATAGCATGATCTGAAACGTCATTATGGTTTGACATGATTCGCTAAGGCCGGTCCACATAGAATAATACTGCCATTTCCTTACAGATTGCAAGAAAAATGTTCAGCTTTCCTTGACCAGAATCTGAGGTGTTTGTTTTCCGTTCCACCGGTTCCATCGCAGATGATAGGCGATCTTTTCAAAGGATTCCGGACGCTCGGACGGATCTATATTGAACTGGATGGCCTCCACGACGGTTCCGACGGGATTCCCGGCCTGGATCAGGGTCATTTTACGGTGCTGTTTTCCCACGATCCTGTGAGCGACCACACGAACGTCCGACGTCATGAAGAGTGGTTCGGGGTTGCCTTCTCCAAAAGGGGTCAGCCTTTCGAGTTCATTGAGAAGGGTGCCGGTGATGTCTTCAAAATCGAGTTTGCAGTCAATGGCGAGGGATCGTGAAAAGTTGTCGACATGGCCGGTTTCCGAAACGACGCGGTCGAACTTATCCTCGAATCGTCTGATGTTTTCCCGCTGGATCCGGAGTCCCGCCGCCATGGGGTGACCACCGAAAGCCTTGAGGTGGGCGGCGCACTGCTTCAGACAGGCGTGGAGGTTGATGCCGGGGATGCTTCTTCCGGATCCTTTTCCTATGGAAGTGCGCGTGGAGATGAGGACGACCGGCCTGAAAAAGCGGTCCACCAATTTGGATGCGACGATACCTAGAATGCCCTCGTGCCAGTTGGAATGGGCCATCACAATGCTGCGCCGATCGAGGATGTGGGGGTGTTTTTCGATGTATGCCGTCACCTGGTCGAGAATTTCCTTTTCCGCCTCCTGTCTCTTCTTGTTCATTCGATTGAGCTGCAGGGCCATCTGGTCTGCCGTCTCGTCGCTTCCGGCGGTGAGCAGCTCAACCGCCAGACCGGCATGTCCCATTCGGCCGGCGGCGTTGAGCCTGGGGCCAAGGCGGAAAGCGATGTCATCCGTGTCGACCGGACGATCCTTGATGCCCGACATCCTGACGAGGGCGCGAAGGCCCGATCGATGCCCTTGATTGATCACATCAAGTCCGGTTCTGGACAAGATTCTGTTCTCTTTTATCATCGGGACCATATCCGCTACCGTTCCGAGGGCCACGAGATCGCAGAATCGCTTCAGATTGGGTTCTGGTCGGCAGCCCCAGAAATCGATATCCCGGAGGTGTTTGCGCAAGTGGATCAAAAGGGAAAAGACCACGCCGACGCCGGCAAGGTGATCGCATCCGCCGCCGCAGTCCCGCCGCCTGGGGTTGACCACCGCAACCGCGGGGGGCAGCGCCTCTATGGTGTGATGGTCGGTAATGACGACATCGATGCCGCTGTCGAGTGCGGCCTGAACTGCGTCATGGCGGCTCGATCCGCAGTCCACGGTGACGATGAGGTCCACCTCCGCCGGCAGAGCGACGCCGAAGACATGATCCTCTTGAAAATCATATCCTTCACGGGTTCGATGGGGAATGTAATAAATGACATCCGCTCCGGCGTATCTCAGAAATTCCAGAAGCAGTGTAACTGCCGTCACGCCGTCCACATCGTAGTCCCCGAAAATCAGAATCTTTTCCCTGTTGGAAACGGCTCGGGCGATGCGCCGGACCGCTGTGTCCATATCCACGATGCAGGACGGCGGGTGGAAGTCCTTCAACGAGGCCTCAAGAAAGTTCACGGCCTCACATCCGGTCAGAATGTTCCGGTTGACGAGAACGGCGGCGATGACCGGGCTGCAACCGAGGTCCGTCTGCAGCGTCTTGACCGCTATAGGGTCGGGGTGTTTGAGTAACCATTCCGTTTTCATGACGGGCCACATTAGCCTATCGACAAAAAATGGACAACCCCAAATCCAGGATGGAGCGACACCTTCCTCGCGGCTCGGCACCGGAGGACAGGGGCAACTTTTCTGTTGAATACAAAGCGAATATAGTGCTACCCTTTACATTGGAAGGAGAGGGATATATTTTTGGAAACAATAAAGAAATTCATTCGTGTTGACCGAAGGGAGATTGCATTTCTCAAATTCGTCCTGGAAGCCTGCGAAGGCATCGCCACGATGCGGACCATCGATGGGCCGTCGGGGACGATACTTTTCTCTATATCTCCGGGGTGTGAACATGAAGCGGACAGGGTGCTGCGTGATCTGGAAAGAGAGATCATGATGGAGTCCGTGGTGCCTGGAAAAGAGTATATCAGAAGATCTCATGAATACTAAGCAACTTTTTATCCAGACCATCGGGTGTCAGATGAATGTCTATGACTCCGAGCAGATCGTTTCGTTGTTGAAACCCTTGGGGTACGTTTCAACCGATGCATTGGACAGGGCGGATCTGGTCGTCCTGAACACCTGTGCCATTCGTGAAAAGGCGGTGCAGAAGGCGTTCAGCTTTCTGGGACGTCTTGCGGAACTCAAACGAAAAAATCCCCGGATGATCATCGCTGTCGGTGGCTGCGTGGCACAGCAGGAAGGGCGAAGCATGCTGAAGCGGGCGCCTATCCTGGACATCGTTTTCGGCACCCAGGCCGTCGGGCGACTTCCCGGCATGATCCGCCGCGTGGAGGCCCGTCGGTGTCGCATCATCGACGTGGCGGTGACGGACGGTGTCGAAGAGTTTGACATTCCCGATGCCGATCGAGAGCGGGAGGGGGCCTCCCGATTTGTCACGATCATGCAGGGATGCGATAATTTCTGTACCTACTGTGTCGTCCCTTATGTAAGGGGACGGGAGTTCAGTCGCCGCCCAGGTCGGATCCTGTGCGAGATCGAAGCCCTGGTGGACGCCGGCGTCCGGGAGGTGACCCTTTTGGGTCAGAATGTCAACAGCTACGGAAAAAAAGAGGGTCTCATACCCTTCGAGGCGCTTCTCGCCCGGATCAACGCCGTCGACGGCCTCCATCGCATCCGCTTCACCACCTCCCATCCCAAGGACCTGTCCCCGGGGCTCATGTCCGCGTTCGCCGATCTTGAAAAGCTCTGCGCCCATATTCATCTTCCGGTGCAGTCGGGATCAAATGCAGTACTGAATCGAATGCACCGACGGTATACGCGGGAGGATTACCTCGAAAAGGTCCGGCGATTGAGAGAACTCCGTCCGGATATTGCCGTTACGTCGGATATCATCGTAGGGTTTCCCGGGGAGTCACGGGCCGACTTCGAGGCGACGCTCGACCTGGTTCGGGAAATCGAATTTGACGGACTCTTCGCCTTCATGTACTCCGACCGGCCCAATGCCCCGGCGGCTCGGTTTCCCGACAAGGTGACGGAGGACGAGAAGAAGGATCGCCTTCAGGAACTTCTCAGTCTTCAGGAGCGGTATACGTTCTTGAAAAACCGGGCTTTGGTGGGGACGGACCAGGAAATCCTGGTGGACGGTCCGAGCAAACGGCAAAGCGGGCAGGACGGCGAGCCGCCGGCTTTTCGGACGGCGCTAACCGACAACGACACCGATGCCTGCGCGATTCACTCTGGTGCGATCCAATGGAGCGGCCGAACTTTCGGCAACAAGATCATCCATTTTACGGAGACAGACAACGCGCCGGATTTTACAAGAGACCTGACGGGGGAACGAATTCTCATTCGCGTCGAGGACGCTTTTTGCCATTCTCTTCGGGGACGACCGACATCCCGCGTTGGGCACAGCCTGAAAGGAGAAGATTGTCATGCTGCATAAAGTGAGTATCGCAGGGCTGACCATGGACCCGACATCCAATACGCCGATCATCATTTTGAAGTCGGACGAGGATGAGCAGACCATACCGATCTGGATCGGATTACTGGAAGCCACATCTATCGTTTCGGCACTCCAAAACATCAAGTTTGAACGACCCATGACCCATGACCTGCTCAAGAATTTTTTCGACAGGATGAATATCCGGGTATCCAAGATCGAGGTCTGCGATCTCAAGGAGAACACTTTTTATGCCCGGATTTACCTTATCGGGGATGACGCGACAGCCTTCGACATGGACGCCCGCCCCAGTGATGCCATTGCCATTGCCGTCAGGACCGGCGCACCGATTTTTGTGGATGAGAAGGTAATCGAAAAATCAGCTGTGCCCGCCGGTCAGGTTGAAGTGGTCGATGAAAGCGAAGAGGGTAAGAAGTGGGCCGATTACCTGGAGAAGCTGTCGCCTGAGGATTTCGGAAAATACAAGGTATAAACCCCGTCGCCGCCTGTTAGCCGACGACGGTCCGGTTCCATGAACAGTGCGGCCCTAATCTGTAGTTTCTTTATCCGGCTGACGGTTCATGAGCGTCCTTTGAAAATCGATGACCTGTCGTAAAATGGTATCCAGATCCGTGACCGGTTGGAAACCGATCCGGTCCTGAATTTTCCTGATGCTCGGCACCCGCCGCTGCATATCTTCGAAATCCTTGGCATAGGCCTTTTCGTAGGGAATCAGTTGGATGCTGGAGCGGGATTCCGTAGCCTGAATAATCCGTTCGGCCAAATCCAGAATCGTGATTTCCTCTGTTCCGCCGATGTTGAACACCTCTCCCGCGGCGTCGTCACAAGCCATCAGAGCCGATAAACCATCCACCACATCCTTGACGAAGGTAAAGGTTCGCGTCTGCATGCCGTCTCCGTAAACTGTCAATGGCTCATGATTCAGGGCTTGACAGACAAGGCGCGGGATGACCATTCCATATGCGCCGGTCTGACGGGGGCCGACAGTGTTGAAGAGTCGGGTGATGATGGCCTCGAGTCCGTTTGTACGGAAATAGGCAAGCGCCGTGAATTCGTCCATGAGTTTGGAGGCGGCATAGCTCCACCGGAATTTGCTCGATGGACCGTAGATGATATTGTCGGTCTCCACCAGCGGTGCGTGAAGATGCTTGCCGTAGACCTCCGACGAGGATGTAATGAGAACGCGTTTCTTGAATTTTGCACAGAGTTCAAGAACCTTTTCGGTTCCGGCCACGTTGATTCTGATGGACTTGAGCGGGTTTTTCAGGATATACTGAACACCTACGGCGGCCGCGAGATGGAAAACAACGTCACAGGTTCCCGTCAACTCCAGCATGGTGTCGTGATTCAGGATGGTGTCGATATGAACGAACAATCGATGTCCGTACCGCGGATGTCTTCGCAGCGGTTCGATGTTCGACAGCGCCCCGGTGGAGAGATCGTCGATGACATAGACCTCATCTCCCCTTTCAAGATAGGTTTCCGCCAGATGGGATCCGATAAACCCCGCACCGCCCGTAATAAGAACCCGCATAGTCATAGCTCCTTGATTAATGGTGACCCGTACCCTATGGTGTGGATTTCAGTGAATAAATCCTTAATAAATGGCGGGGTTGGGTCTCCGATTGCCGACGAATCGACGTCTGCCGGCGTTGCCGCATTACCCGAAAAATACTATATTCTGGGAGGTAGAATCAAGCACGGTTGATCGTGTCATCGGATCACCGTGCTCGAGGACGCGTACTACTTATATAAAAAATAGAACTGAAGCAATCATAAAACCCCGGATGTTCAGAAATGGAACTCGAAAATAAGGGCTTGGCTTCCTATCTCGATCGCATGAGGGCTTCCGATGGCGCCGCTATCCGCTATGGCGTCTGGCGCTCCGATAGGGGGGTTGCAAGAGGCACGGTGGTCCTGCTTTCCGGCCGAAACGAATTCCTGGAAAAATATGCCGAAACCATTGGCGACCTGTGTGCGAGGGGCTGGGATGTCTTCAGCCTCGACTGGCGGGGGCAGGGGCTTTCGACGCGCATGCTTCCGAACCGGCAGAAGGGCTATATTATGGATTATGAGTTCTATATCGGCGACCTCGGCCGTTTCCTCCGAAAAGTGGTATACCCCAATGCCGTGCCTCCGGTGACGGGCTTGGCCTTTTCCATGGGAGCCCACATTCTGCTGAGATACATCGCCCGTCATGCCGAAGGTTTCAGCAGGGTGGCACTGATTTCGCCTATGATCGATATCAACACCGGCCTCTTTCCCGTCACCCTTGCCAGACAATGGACCCGTTTGGCTGTCCGTTCCGGTGGTGCCGGCGTCTATGCCCCGGGGCAGGGAGATTACCGCCCGCCCACTCCTTCATCCTTTTTCGGGAATCCTCTGACTGCCGATGCCGAACGGTACAAAAGACCCCACCGTATAATTGCCCGAAATCCGGATCTTGCCTTGGGAGGCGTAACCTACGGATGGCTGCGGGCGACCTTCGACTCCATCGACAGGATGGCGGCCCCGGGATTCGCCGCATCGATCTCGACCCCGATCCTGATCGTGTCGTCGGGGGACGACCGCGTGGTGTCTGTTTCGGCCCAGGTGTCCCTGCATCGCGCCTTGCCGCGTTGCCGGTTTGTTTTGATTCCCGGCGCTCGTCATGAACTCCTGATGGAGCAGGATCGATTCCGCGCGGTCTTCTGGCGCGCATTTGACGGATTCATGTCCGACTTATCGGTCGAGCGGCGCTGGGTCGGCCGTCGTCATTCGGCTCCGATGGCATCAAGGGCCTCCCAGCGTTCGTAGGCTGTGTCGATGGCCTTCTCCAATGCCGTCAGGCGCGATTTCGCGGCGCCGACGGCGGCTCCCGAGCCTTTGTAAAAGGCGGGATCGGCCATCTGGTCGTGAAGGGTTGCCTGTTCCGCTTCCAGGGCTTCGATGGCTTGGGGAAGTGCCTCCAGTTCGAGACGTTCCTTGTAGGTGAGTTTTTTGGGACGCTCCCGGCGGGGTTTGGCGGATTTGGGTTTGGGAAACGCCTTCTCGTCGGGTGTCGGGGCAGGGCGCTGAGCAACCCAGTCGTCATATCCGCCGACATATTCGGTAACGCGTCCATCGCCTTCGAACACCAGCGTCCCGGTCGCCACATGGTTTAGAAAAGCCCGGTCGTGGCTGACCAGCAGCACCGTGCCGTCATAGCTCAGGAGAAGCGATTCGAGCAGTTCGAGCGTTTCCAGATCCAGGTCGTTGGTGGGCTCGTCCAGCACCAGGACGTTGGCCGGTTTGGTGAAGAGCCTGGCCAGCAACAAGCGGTTTTTTTCACCTCCCGACAGAATGGATACGGGACTTCTGGCCCTATCCGGGGAGAAGAGAAAATCCCTGAGATAACCGATGACGTGCATGGGGGCGCCGCCGATGATGACCTGGTCGCCGCTCTCAACGACATTTTCCTGAACCGTCCGGTTTTCATCCAACTGATCCCTCAACTGGTCGAAATAGGCCGTCTCGAGATGGGTGCCGTGGCGGACAGAACCGGTTTTCGGAACTATTTTCCCCAAAAGGATGTTGAGCAGGGTGGTCTTCCCGGCGCCGTTGGGGCCGATAATGCCCAACTTGTCGCCGCGGGTGATCGTAAGGGACAGATCTCGAATGATCGGCCCCTCGCCCCAGTCGTGGTTGATATGCTCGGCTTCAATGACGAGTTTTCCGGTTCGTCGTGCCTCCTGGGCCATCAGTTTGACCGATCCGAACCGCTCCCGCCATGCACGCCGCTCTTCCCGCATGCGGAGAAGCGCGCGAACCCGCCCTTCGTTGCGTGTCCGTCGTGCTTTCAGCCCCTGTCGAATCCAGGCTTCCTCACGATCGAGCTTTTTCTCGAACTGTTGGCGCTGATCGGCTTCCACCGAAAGAGCGACCGCCTTCCGTTCCAGGTAGGTGGCGTAGTTGCAGCCCCAGTTGATCAGACGGCCTCGGTCCAGTTCAATAATTCGAGTGGCCAGATTTTGCAGAAATGTCCGGTCATGGGTCACGAAAAGAAGGGTTGTGACGTATCGGCGGACAAATTCCTCCAGCCAGGCGATGGCGTCCATGTCGAGATGGTTGGTGGGTTCGTCCAGCAGAAGGATGTCGGGTTCTGCGGCCAGCGCTCTGGCCAGAAGCGCTCTTCGCTTGAGTCCTGCCGAGAGGTTCTCGAACGCCGCATCGGACGGGAGGTCCATGCGGGATAGGATCGTCTTCGCCGCCAAGGCGTTCTCCCATTCCCGTCGGCCGTCGGTCGCGCCGGTTTGTTCCATGCCGCCTTGAGCGACATCGAGAACCGTTCCGACGATATTCACGGGTACGGTCTGACCGAGAAGGGCGACCCGACAACCCTGCCGAAGCTGAATTTCTCCGGCATCGGGCCGGATATCCCCGTTGATCAAACGGATAAGGGTCGACTTGCCGGAACCGTTTCTGCCCAGCAGGCAAACCCGTTCACCCTTGTCGATCTGAAGGTCGACGTCCTCAAGGAGGGGGTGGCCGCCATATCCCAAATAGAGATTCCTTATATTTAATATATTCATAAAGTTGTTGAGATTTCCCCGAAGTTTTGGTGCAGGAAGATAGCGTGTCTATGGAGAGGTGTTCGTGTTGTCGTTTTTCATGTGAAACGACTCATCTTTTAACCTGAATCAGTTGTTTCCGCAACGTTTTTGTTAAAACCGCGTTCAGTGCCGACCCACAGCCGTTGGTGCTTGAAAATCCCCGCCGTTTCTGATAGAGAATGCGAACTTACCGGGCCGGCGTTGGTTATATTCGGCCGACAGCATCCATAACCGGCCTGAAGCGGATAACGGCACATAGGATGCATTCTTTTAAACTCAACCTTTGGACGGTTTCGCTATCCGGTCGATTGCGAACGTCAAAAGGTACGTGTGGAAAATGACCACGGCGGATACAAGGAGGCGGTATGGTTAAGGTCGGAATTGTCGGCGCAACAGGCTATGCGGGTGCGGAGTTGGTTCGGATACTTTTCGGGCACCCGAAAGTCGCGCTGTCGGTCATCACCTCCCGGCAGTATGCAGGCGTGCCGTTCGATCAGGTTTTTCCGGCCATGAAAGGGGTTGTAGACCTGACGTGCGAGGAATTCTCCATGGAGGAGATGTGTCGTCGGACGGACGTCGTTTTCACGGCCCTTCCCCACAAAATTCCCATGGAAATCGTGCCCCGGTTGGTGGCTCGGGACAAACGGGTGATCGATCTCTCGGCGGACTTTCGGTTTCGGGACGTAAAACGATATGAAGCTTTTTATCAACCGCACACGGCCCCAAGCCTTTCCGCGGCGGCGGTATACGGCCTCCCCGAGGTCTACGGCGATGTGATTTCCCAGGCCCGGGTTGTCGGCAATCCCGGATGTTATCCGACGAGTGTCCTGTTGCCGTTGGTACCCCTTCTCAAGGCGGGCCTGATCCGTTCCGAGGGTCTGGTGGCCGACGCCAAGTCGGGCGTGAGCGGGGCAGGCAGATCACCGAGCCTGGGATCGCTTTACTGTGAGGTGACGGAATCCTTCAAAGCTTATAAAGTAGGGGGACATCGCCACAATCCGGAAATGGACGAGGTTTTGAGCCTTGTGGCCGGAGATCCCGTCCACATCACCTTTGTGCCGCATCTGGTTCCGATGAGCCGGGGGATGCTGACGACCCTCTATGCCGTTCCAAAAGAATCGGTGACGGGGGAGGAGATCCTTGAATGTTTGAAATCCTTTTATGCGGGGCGTCCGTTCGTTCGGATCTGTCCGGAAGGCCAGGTCCCGAGTACGGGCCATGTCCGTGGAACCAACTATTGTGATGTGGGCATCGTATTCGATGCCGACCAGCGCAGGCTCATCCTGATATCGGCCATCGACAATCTGGTGAAAGGCGCTGCGGGTCAGGCGGTTCAGAACATGAACATGATGCTCGGATTCGACGAGTCCGCCGGTTTGAACGCTGTGCCTTATCCGATTTGATGGGGGCTGCGAAGCCGGAGGCGGGGGGAAGCGATCCTACGCCCGCGTTTCAAGGCAAGGTGTTGCCGGGGCGAGCGCTTCAGCCCGATATTTCCGGGGTTTTGGAACAACGGCCGCCCAAAACCGACCCCGATGTGTTTTCTTGACATCCCGAATGGATTGAACTAATTAAGATCAGATTCTTGATGAGCGAAGTGAGCGGTAGAGTCATTAACGACAACGACGAAAGGAGAATGGCATGTCAGCGAAGTTGATTTTAGGTACTGAAATCCGCGAGGAGATTCTCGAGGAGATCACGGCGGAGGTCGCTGAGATCAAAAAAAAACACGGTATGGTGCCCGGACTGGTGACGATCCTCGTTGGTGAAAGTCCCGCCTCCGTTTCCTATGTCACACTGAAGATCAAAACGGCCCACCGGGTCGGATTCCACGAGGTTCAGGACAATCAGCCGGCGGACATCTCCGAAAAAGATCTTCTGGCTCTCATCGACAAGTACAATAAAGACGATTCCATTCACGGCATTCTGGTTCAGCTGCCGCTGCCGAAGCACATCGACGACAAAAAGGTCCTCAACGCCATTGATCCCGACAAAGACGTCGACGGCTTTCACCCCGTCAACGTCGGCCGACTGATGATCGGTGGTGATGAAGTGAAATTCCCACCCTGTACTCCTGCCGGTATTCAGGAGATGATCGTTCGTGCCGGCGTCGAGACCAGCGGTGCGGAAGTCGTTGTCGTGGGACGCTCCAATATCGTCGGAAAACCGATCGCCAATATGATGGTCCAGAAGGGCAAGGGCGCCAATTCAACCGTGACGATCGTTCATACCCGTACCAGGGATCTGGCGGCTCACTGTAAACGCGCGGACATCCTGATTGTCGCTGCGGGCGTCCCCGGATTGGTGAAGCCCGAATGGATCAAGCCGGGTGCCTGTGTCATCGACGTTGGTGTCAACAGAGTCGGCGAGAAGCCGAGCGCCAAGGATCCGAGCAAGATGGTCGCCGTGCTCCGGGGGGATGTGGATTTTGACGCCGCGAAGGAGATCGCCGGCTACATCACACCTGTTCCCGGCGGGGTTGGGCCCATGACGATTACGATGCTCATGCACAATACCTTGAAATCCCTCAAATTCAAACTCGGAATTGCTTAAATGCCCGAGGCGCATGCCGGGGAGGACCCAGTCCTCCCTTAATCTCTCCGGTCCCAGCCGATCTGAATGGATATGTACACCCGTCGCCGGAGGCTTGCCCGAAAGTTTTCCGCATGAGATCAATCGACAGAAAAACCGACGATATCGAGGGTTGAAAATCTGACTGCCATGAGTGACCGTATGACTTCCATAGTGAGGAGATCACGCCGGGTGACGCCAAGACCATCTGCGAACACTCGGATTTTGCTGTATTTCATGACGTTCTGCAGTGTTACCGCCGTTGGCGGGTTTGGGGTTCTGGTGAAGGAGTACCTTCATCTGAAATCTGTAGCCCGAGATGCGAGGACATTGGAAACCCAACTGGCGAATCAGCATGAGATGCTTCAGTTTCAACGAAAACAGATTCAGTGTTTTGCCAGTGAAATCAATGGTCTTAAAGATAAACTCGTGGCTTTGAGTCAGTTTGGGAAGAAAGTCCGCACAATAGCAAACCTGGGGCCGGAAGAGGAGACGGAAAATCTTTTCGGGGTCGGCGGCTCCGCGCCGGCGGATCTGGATCCGTTTCTCGATCTGAAGGTCAAACATAACAGCCTGATGCGAAAGATGCACGAACAGGTCAGACATCTCAACCAGGAGGCGGAGATCCAGAAAGCGGAATTCGAGACTCTCATGGGAGCCCTGGAAGAGCGGCAGAACCTCCTGGCCCGGACCCCGTCTATTTACCCTGTCAAAGGCACCATGACCTCCGTGTTCGGCAGTCGAAAATCTCCATTTACCGGAGAATCCGAATTTCACAAAGGCGTCGATATCGCCGCCAAGAGCGGCACCGTCGTCGTCGCGCCTGCCGACGGGCGAATTACCATGGCCGAGTACAACGGTTCCTATGGAAAAATGATGGTCATTGATCACGGATACGGCGTGCTGACGCGCTATGCTCACCTGAGCCGGTTTTTGAAGGAGAAGGGGGACAAAGTGAAGCGGGGTGAAAAGATTGCCCGCATCGGCAATACGGGAAGAAGCACGGGCCCTCATCTCCATTACGAAGTCCGCTTGAACGGAATGCCCGTGGATCCTCAAAATTATTTCATGAATTCAGACCATGATCCAGTGGTCTCATACAGCAGAAAATAGGATATCCTTTCGTTCCCCCGGGTTTTGGCGATAGAAATCCGGGGCGATGCTCCACCGTTGATTTTCCCTGCCCCAATCCCTTTATCCATTCAGGATCCAGCACGGTAAAACGTGCTTTATTCATGGACAACCACTGTTTTTCATCTTAATATGTTGAGAAGATTTTATTAGGATCGCCTCAAGAGATAATCGGCTGCAAGGCCTTGAAACGGCGGTTGTCTGAGTCGACGCATCGCCGCCCACCGGTAAAAACGAGTGTTGTTGCGGACGTCTACAAAAGCCCGGCCGATCCCGATGATGTCCTGACGCGATTCTGTTATCCGGGAGGAGGCTTTTGCCGCCGCTTGGCGGGAATCCGGATATATTCTCCTGAAAGGAACCTATTCTTCATGATTTTCGACTTTCTGACCAAGGTATTTGGAAGCAAAAACGAAAGAGAACTCAAAAAGCTACAGCCGATCGTAGAAAGGATCAATGCATTTGAGCCTGAAATTCAGGCCCTGAGTGACGACGCCCTGAAAGGTCAAACAGCAAGATTCAAGGAGCGTCTCGAGAGAGGCGAACCGCTTGACGATATTCTGCCCGAGGCGTTCGCCACGACCAGGGAAGCTTCCATCCGAACTCTCAAGATGCGCCATTTCGACGTTCAGCTTATCGGTGGAATCGTATTGCACCAGGGGAAGATCGCCGAAATGAAAACCGGTGAAGGGAAAACCCTTGTTTCGACCCTGCCGGCCTACCTCAACGCGCTCACCGGGAAAGGCGTTCACATTGTGACCGTAAATGATTACCTGGCCACCCGCGACGCGGAATGGATGGGGCGAATCTACGAATTCCTGGGGCTGTCGGTGGGCACCGTCGTTCACGGCATGACCGACAAGGAGCGTCACGTCGCCTATAGTTCCGATATAACCTATGGAACTAATAATGAATTCGGTTTTGATTACCTTCGGGACAACATGAAGTATGAACTGGAGGCACTGGTTCAGGGGGAACTCCATTTTGCCATAGTGGACGAGGTGGACAGCATTCTGATCGATGAAGCAAGGACGCCGCTCATCATTTCTGGACCCGCCGAAAAATCGACCCATCTGTATTATCAGGTCAACGAGATCATTCCGCGGTTTAAACGGGACACGGACTACACCATCGACGAAAAGGCCCGAACCTCGGTGCTTACGGAAGAGGGGATCGCCAAGGCCGAGGAGATGTTGAAGGTGGACAACATCTATGATCCCAAAAACATCGAAATGCTGCATCATGTCAACCAGGCCTTGAAAGCCCATACCCTGTTCAAACGGGATGTGGACTATATCGTCAAGAACGGCGAGGTCGTCATTGTCGATGAGTTCACCGGACGCCTTATGCCGGGGCGACGCTACAGCGAAGGTCTTCACCAGGCGCTCGAAGCGAAGGAGAACGTGAAGATTGAAAACGAAAACCAAACGCTTGCGACCATTACCTTCCAGAATTACTTTAGAATGTATGACAAGCTGGCGGGCATGACCGGTACGGCGGACACCGAGGCGGCGGAATTCAAGAAGATCTATGATCTGGATGTTATGGTCATTCCGACACATATGCCCATGATTCGGAAGGATTATCCCGACGCCATATACAAAACGAGACGAGAGAAATTCGATGCGGTGATTCGAGAAATTCAGGAGCTCTACAAAAAAGGACAACCAGTGCTGGTGGGCACCATTTCCATCGATATTTCGGAGGAATTGAGCGAAAAACTTAAAAAGAAGGGTGTAAAACACACTGTTCTCAACGCCAAGCATCATGCCAAGGAGGCGGAAATTGTGGCCATGGCCGGACAGCCGGGTGCGGTGACCATTTCCACCAACATGGCCGGCCGAGGTACCGACATCGTGCTCGGAGAGGGCGTCAAGGCACTGGGAGGGCTTCACATCATTGGAACGGAACGCCATGAGAGCCGGCGGATCGACAATCAGCTCAGAGGACGTTCAGGTCGGCAGGGAGACCCCGGATCATCTCGCTTTTATCTGGCATTGGAGGACGACCTCCTCCGAATTTTCGGCGGAGATCGTATTACCGGCGTGATGGACAAGCTTGGAATGGAAGAGGGTGAGCCCATTGAGCATAACCTCATCAGCCGGGCCATTGAAAATGCTCAGGCCAAGGTGGAGGCCCATAATTTCGATATCCGTAAGCATCTCCTCGAATACGACGACGTCATGAACCAACAGCGCGAGGTGATCTATGAGCAACGACGGGAGGCCCTCCGGGGAGAGGACCTGCGAAGCTCCATCGAAGAGATGATTCTGGAGCGGGCCGATGAAATCGCAGCGGATTTCATCGATGAAAAGTCGTTGCCCGAGGATTGGGACCTCAAGGGGTTGAGCGATGCGGTTTTCAAACAGTACAATATCCGCATGGCGCTGGATGCGGCCGTTCTCGAAGGTCTCGACGCCGAAGGCGTCGCGCAGTTGATATCCGACAAGGCTCTGGCGGTTTACGGCCAGCGGGAACAGACGGTCGGCCCCGAACAATTTCGGATGATCGAGCGGTATGTTATGCTGCAAACCGTCGATAGCTTGTGGAAAGACCATCTGCTCAGCATGGATCACCTGAAAGAGGGGATCGGCCTGAGGGGATATGCCCAGCAGAACCCGCTGATCGTTTACAAGAGAGAGGGGTTCGAGATGTTCAACAGCATGATCCACCGAATCAAGGAAGAGATGGTGGAGATCATGTTCAAAATCCAGGTCGCCAAACCGGATGCCCTGGAGGATTTCACGGAGCCCAAGGATAAGGATCTGGTCTTTTCAGGCGGAGATACTGACGGCTCCCTCAAGAAAAAGCCCGTCAAACGGGAACGCAAAATCGGCAGAAATGACCCGTGCCCTTGCGGCAGCGGGAAAAAATACAAAAAATGTTGTGGCAAATAAGGTGAAGGCCCGAGGAATGATATGAGCCAAAACAATCCTGATATCCAGGAAAGTGTCTCAACCGATACGCTGGAAGACGTTCGCGAACCTTCCATGTACCGGGTTCTCCTCCACAACGATAATTACACGACCATGGAATTCGTGGTGGAGATCCTGATGTATGTATTCAACAAAACGGTTGAAGCGGCGACAAAGATCATGCTGAATGTCCATAGGAAAGGCGTCGGCGTCTGCGGCGTGTATACTTATGAAGTTGCGGAGACAAAGGTGGAAACCGTCTCGCGACTCGCCGAGGAAAACGGGTTTCCGCTGAAATGCACGATGGAGGAAGAATAGCCATGATCAGTAAAGAACTGAGTGCTACGCTCGGATTTGCAGTAAGGGAAGCCAAACGAAGACGCCATGATCATGTTTGCGTGGAGCACGTCCTTTACGCGATCCTGCACGATGATTTCGGGATAGAGATTATTCGGAACTGCGGCGGGAATATCGAGAATCTGAAAAACCAACTCACCCAATTTTTCGATGAGCGTCTTGAAAGCGTTCCGGAGGGTAAGGAATATGTCTTTCAGCAGACTGCCGGTTTCCAACGGGTAATTCAACGGGCTGTGAATCACGCACGTTCCGCGGAAAAGCCGGAGGTGGACGTGGGGGATATTCTGGCGTCCATCTTTCAGGAAAAGGAGTCCCATGCCGCTTATTTTATGAATGCCGAGGGCATCACGCGCCTGGATGTACTGAACTACATTTCCCACGAAACCCCCAGGGAGACCTACGAAGCATCGAATTCACCCGAGCAGGAAGATGAGACCCGGTCCAAAAGCCGACAGGGCGACATGCTTTCGGCCTTTACGACGGAACTGGTTCAAAAGGCCGCGGAGGGAAAGATCGATCCGCTTATCGGTCGTGAAGCGGAACTCGAACGTACGGTTCAGGTTCTCTGCCGCCGCCGGAAGAACAACCCGGTCTTTGTTGGGGAACCGGGGGTCGGGAAGACCGCGCTGGCTGAAGGCCTGGCCATCATGGTCCACGAGAAGCGAATCCCGGACCTGCTCAAGGACGTGAGGATTTATGCTTTGGACCTGGGAGCGATGCTCGCCGGAACAAAATTCCGGGGGGATTTCGAAAAACGACTCAAAGGGGTAATCACGGCGCTCAAGGATAAGAAGAACGCCATCCTCTTCATCGATGAAATTCACACGATTGTCGGCGCCGGGGCCACCTCCGGCGGCTCCATGGACGCCTCCAACATCATGAAGCCCTTTCTGGCCAGCGGAGAGATTCGGTGCATCGGCTCCACCACTTACGAGGAATACCAGAACCACCTGGAAAAGGACCGGGCCCTTTCACGCCGGTTTGAAAAAATCGAGGTGCCGGAGCCGTCAGCGGCCGAGACCTACAAAATCCTGAAGGGGTTGAAGAGCTATTACGAGGATCATCATGACATCGTTTACACCGATCCGGCCCTGAAGGCGGCCGCAGAACTTTCGGCCAAGTACATCAATGATCGTTTCCTGCCGGACAAGGCCATCGACGTCATCGATGAAACCGGGGCTTTCATCCGTCTGACCGGCGGTGCCAACCGGAAGAAGATCCATGCGTCCGATATCGAGAAGATCGTGGCTAAAATCGCCAGGATTCCCACCCAGAGCGTTTCGGTTACGGACAGGAGCCGGCTGGAACATCTGGCCGAAAGCCTGAAGGGTGTTGTATTCGGCCAGGATGACGCTATCGGATCCCTGGTCACCGCCATCAAGCGGTCCCGCGCCGGCTTGGGAAACCCCGACCACCCGGTCGGATCGTTCCTGTTTACCGGGCCTACCGGGGTCGGGAAGACCGAGGTGGCCCGTCAGGTATCGACCAGTCTGGGGGTCAAATTTCTCCGGTTCGACATGAGCGAGTACATGGAGAAGCACGCCGTGGCTCGCCTTATCGGCGCTCCTCCGGGATACATCGGTTTCGACCAGGGCGGACTCCTGACCGACGGGGTCCGGAAACATCCTCACAGCGTCCTGTTGTTCGACGAGATCGAAAAGGCACACCCCGACCTCTTCAACATTTTGCTGCAGGTTCTGGATTATGCTACACTTACCGACAACAGCGGCAAGAAGGCGGACTTCAGAAACGTCATCATCATTATGACCTCCAACGCCGGTGCAAGGGAGATGAGCACTCAAACCATCGGATTCGGGGATGCCCGGCAGGATGTAAAGCGCAAGGGGCAGAAAGCCATCGAGAGATATTTCAGCCCGGAATTTCGAAACCGACTCGACGGCATCATTAACTTTAATGCCCTCGATATCGGTATCATGGAGCGGATAGTGGATAAATTCATCCGGGAGTTGAATCTCCAGCTTTCGACCAAGAAGGTGGTGCTTTCCATTACGGATGAGGTCCGGACCTGGCTGGCGAAAAAGGGGTATGATCCACGATACGGCGCCAGACCCCTGGGCCGCGTTATCCAGACCGAAATCAAGGATCGGTTGTCGGATGAAATCCTGTTCGGGCAGCTGGAAAAAGGCGGCAGCGTGTCCGCTCAACTGGCGGACGGGCGTATCGCTTTCGTTATCAACGCGTCTTCGGACGCTCGTGGGGCCGATCTTCGGCAAAAGAGGGCGTGACGGACTGACGGACCATGCCGGTTTTTGAATTATCCGATAAACTGGGATTTCCCCCGCCGCATCTGGCGGAGCGGGAAGGTCTGTTGGCCGTGGGGGGAGATCTGAGTCTTCCACGGCTGATATTGGCCTACAAAAAGGGGATATTCCCCTGGTATTCCGAATATGATCCCATTATATGGTGGTCTCCGGATCCGAGACTGGTGCTCTATCCCGACCGGATGAACGTTTCAAAAAGTCTCAAAAAGATTCTGAAGCAGGGCCGCTTCCAGATCACCCTCGACCTGGCCTTTGACCGGGTCATCCGGGAGTGTGCAGTGGTGCGAACCGAGGCCGGACAGGGGACATGGCTGGTGGAAGAGATGATCCAGGCGTACATCCTGCTTCATCAGGCGGGATACGCCCATTCCGTGGAAGCCTGGTCCGATGGAAAGCTAGCCGGGGGACTTTACGGCGTTTCTTTAGGCGCCTGTTTTTTCGGTGAATCGATGTTCACCCGTGTCAGCAATGCATCCAAGGCGGCCTTTGTCACGCTGGTGCGTCAGCTCAAAAAATGGGAGTTCGATATGATTGACTGCCAGGTCCGTACCGACCACCTGGTTCGACTTGGGGCGGAGGAGATCCCGAGAAAAATATTTCTGAAAAGCCTCGAAAAATGCCTTGCGGTCAAAACCCGGCGGGGGAGGTGGCGTTTTGATGATGCAACACCTGCCTTCGACAATGAACATCGAAGCCAAGGAGTTGTGGAATTATGAATGAAGCATGCCTGTTTTGCAGGATTGCCGGCGGCGATACCGACACGGACTTTCTGTTTGAGAACGCATCGGTTGTGGTCTTCAGGGATATTCATCCCCATGCGCCGGTCCATCTGTTGATCGTGCCTAAAAAGCATATCCGCAGCATCAACGATGTGGTGGCCGAAGACCAATCGCTTTTGGGGGAAATGATCGCGGTGGCCCGTGATATGGCCGCCAGGGAGGGGCTATCCGCATCAGGTTACAAGCTTCTGTTCAATGTCGAACGCGGCGGGGGACAGGTCATTTTTCATCTTCATCTGCATCTTCTGGGCGGCTGGAATCGATAGGGGATCCAAATGAAAGGATATTGGTATTCGCGCCCGCGAATGACGGTACGGCTGAAAACCGTTCTTTGCGGCCTGCTGCTTGGCGTCTGTCTTTCCTGCGGTCAGGAAACCCGTCCGCCCGACAGTCCCGCAGTTCCGGAAAGTTTCACATTTTTCGAGGTCGGCGCCAACACACCGCTCACCGACGGTCTGCGGTCGGATCTCAGGGGCAAGCTCGGCAAAGAGAGCATTTCGGGCCGCAACGTGATGAATCTCGAGATCAACTACTCCGGCTTTCTTCGGGAGCATTTTCCCGATCTCGACATCCTCAACCGGGAGTTGAACGGCTCCGGCGGTATTCGTGTCGAGCACGATACAGTGACCCTCATGTATCGGCACATGTCAAAGCAGGTCACTCCCTTTGATTTCGTTGAGCTCATATTTGACGCCAATACCCGGAAACCTCTCGTTATCCGCATCCGGGCCGGCAGAGACGAAGTCGATATCCTGGATACCCTGAAGGACCGCTATGGGGAGCCGAAAGCCATTGCCTGGGGAGACGGCGGGGCCCGGGCCTACTCCTGGGATAAAAACGGAGATGTTCTGATTCTGTCGGCGGCGCCGAACCCGGTGGGTCGGCGGGAGTTCAGCATCAGTATGTATTACGTCAACAGTATCAAGGCGATGGCGAAGCGTGAAAAAGCAGCGCGTCGCCAGGAGCGGCAAGGGGAAGACAGCGTTGTAAAGGACGCATTTTCCAAGGTGTTTCAAGGGCTTCCACATGCCGTTTTGTCGCCTTCGGCCGGGCCGGCCGTTACAGGATCCCGCGGCGTGATCACAATATGATTCCACGGAGCCGCCGGAAGGCGGAATGACATGGCGATCCGTAGCATTGCTGCCGGCCTCCTGACGGCCCAGACCATTGCCGTCGTTCATGTTCGGATCTCCAACATCGATCATTACGAAAAGGTCAAATCCCTTCTGGATGCCGGCTTTGTGGCGGTGCCGTCGTCCGCCGTCGCCGAATCTCTGAAAGACTGGCATACCGCTTTTTACGGCGGGGTGTTCTTTACCTTAACCCTGGGCCTGGGGCTTACTTTTCTGTCCCTTCCCGCCGTTGGGTGGTGGCATCGGAACCGGAACCTTTCGGTCCGCTGGAGTCTCATCCTCTTGTGGACCGGTCTGATCGGGGTGATGAATTCCAACGGTGTCTCGGCGGCAGCCACCGCCTATGCCGTCTTGATTCCCGCAGCGGTCTTCGCCGCGTCGATCCGGGATAAACGGGGCCCGGGCAGCACTGTACGGGGCGTCGGAGCAATCCATCTCCTGGGAATCCTCGTTCTGGGCGGGATAATGCTGTTGAAGGCCGACACCGCCGTCTTCTCCGCCGTGCGGGATCGTCTTCTCCTCACCAATCCCATCGGTATCGGCGCCAATAATTTCTACTACCGGTATACCCTCTATCCTGCCCAGGCCTTCAAGTCCCTCAATCAGGAACTCATCCGAACCTGGCGTGCCACAGACCTTCGCGGTAACCCGACGATCGCTCGTCTGAGACCGACCCTCGCCCGACTGGACTGGCTGGAAATCGGTGAAGGGGGGCCTCATGACATGGTGGTGCGAATCGATGGGGAACGCCTGTCGTTGTATCGTCAGGGAAAAACGATCCTCGAGGTTCCCGCCGGGGAATTCCTTGCTCGCCCCGGATTGACGCTGAAGGATTTCTCAGCCGAGACGGACCGCGACGTCGGTTTGAGGCGGATCACTTTTGCGTCCCTCACGGCGATCTGTCTGCTCACCATTTATGGTGGTGTCTATTTCCCCGTTCACTGCCTCGCCGGAAGACGCTTGGGACCGATTGGAACGGCTGCGGCGAGTGTTTTTGTCGCCTTGGCCGCAGGCAGTCTTGTGCTGTCCTGGACCTCGGGGACGATCGAAAAGAAGGCGGCAGGCAAGGCGGCGTTGAAAGCATTCCTTCATGCCGATGACGCCGCGTTGCGGATCAAGGGCCTGATCCGTCTTTGCCGTGAAAAGCGGGATATACAAGGGCTTGCGGATCCTCGAGGGATGGCGCGTGGTGAGGACCCCATGGAACGTTACTGGCTGGCAAGGTCCCTCGCTTTCGCGCGGAGCCCCGACACCTTTACCGTTCTCGTGGATCTTCTGGACGATCCCCAGGTCAATGTCGCCTACCAGGCCTGCCGTTCATTAGGGCGGAGAGGCGATCGACGCGCCGTCGCCCCTCTCCTCTCGGTAATCCACCGCTCCCGTGAGTGGTATGTCCAGCTCCATGCCTACAGAGCCTTGAAGAGATTGGGATGGCATCAGAACGTATTCAACTGAGATCTTTGGGAGCGGCGGTTGCCGCCGTTGTCGGCATCGAAATTCTGATGTGGTGGTCCATTGAATCGGACCGTATCAACCCGATGGCGGCCCTCGGTTGGGGACGGATCGCCGAGATTGTCGCTTTCACGCTTGTCCTTCGGGTCTGGAGGGGCGGACTTGACGAGATCGGTATGCGGAAGGGTTCGATATTGCCGGGTCTTCTTCAGGGTCTGGTCTGGTCCGCCGTCGCCGGCGGGATGGCGGGGTGTGCTTTATTTGTCTTGCCGGGTCTGGGGATCGATCCCCTGGAATGGCTTCCCGTCCGGCTTCTCCGGGAAACGGACGACCGCATCACCCTTTTTGTGGTCGGTGGGCTCATCGGGCCTGTTGCCGAGGAAATCTTCTTTCGGGGAATCCTATATGGCTATCTGAGGCGTTGGGGGGTGGTTATGGCCACGGGTATCAGTACTGCCGCTTTTGTTCTCCTCCATTCCTCCCCGGGTGTTGTTCAGGCGGTCGGCGGCATCCTGTTTGCTGCGGCCTATGAGGCAAAAGGTCGTCTGACGGCCCCCATAACGCTTCACGTGTTGGGTAACACGGCGCTGTTTTTCTTGTCGCTTATGGTTTGCGGAGCCCGTCACCCGTAGCGAAAAGCTTCCACGGGATTGTACCGGGCTGCCCGGCGGGCGGGGTAGAGGGTCGACACGTAACAGACGGCCAGGGTCGACAAGACGATAACGATTACGTCCAGGAATTCGAGACTCACCGGAAGGGTCGTGAAAAAGTAGACATCCTTTGGCAACTCGATAAAATGATAGCGTTTCAGGACGCCCGAGAGAACGAATCCGCCGATGGTGCCCAAAAGGGTGCCCACCGTTCCGATGGCCATCCCCTTGTACACGAAAATCTTTCGAATGCTGCGATCTGTTGCCCCCATGGCCTTCAGTATGGCGATATCTCCAGTTTTTCCCATGACCATCATGATGAGTGTGCTTGCGATGTTAAAGGCCGCCACCAGAACGATCAGCGCGAGAATGATGAACATCACCGTCTTCTGAAGCTTCAGGGCCGAAAAGACGTTTCGGTTCATGCGCATCCAGTCCTGGCCCCAATATTCGTGACCGAGGCTTTCGGCCGCACGCTGCGATATCTCTCCGGCCCGATAGATGTCGTTGACCCGGATTTCAATGCCGGAGACGGCATCCTGCACCTGCAATATTCTCTGTACATCGGAGAGGGTCGCATAGGCCATGCCTTTGTCGAACTCGTAAAGTCCGGATTCGAAGGTGTCGACGACCTGAAATTGCCGAACGGTGGGTAGTTTTGCAATGCCGCCGCCGGGAATAATGAGTGAGACCCGTTTTCCCGGAGCCACGCCCAGAAGGTTCGCCAGTTCCTTGCCCAAAACGATTCCCGGAACGGCTTTTCCGGATTGGCCGGTATGGTTCAGGGCATCCAGCGCTTTTCGATCCAGGCTGCGGATTACCGTTCCGGCGGTAGCGGGATCGATTCCCCTGAGGACGACGCCGGTGACGGCCGAAGCCGATCGCAGCATGACCTGGGTAAAGATATAGGGGGTTGCCGCCGTGACGTCCGGTGTCTGCCGGAGCTTCTGCAATGTCTGGGAGTAGTTCGTAAACTCCCCGCCGTGCCGGAGGATGACGGCATGGGCGGTGATCCCCAACATGCGGGAGCGAAGCTCGGATTCGGCTCCCGACATGACGGCGATGACCACGATCATCACCATAACGCCCACGGCCACCCCTGCGGTGGAGAGGAAGGTGATCAGAGAGATGAATGTCTGCTTCTTCCGGGTTATCAGATATCGATTCCCGATGAAATATTCAAAAGCCATGAGGCGTCATACCCGATCGTCGTGGGTCATTGGCTATGCTTTGTCCCGGACAGCAGTTTTTCCAGACCGTCTCTGGCAAAGTCGATGGACGAATCAAGAGAAAGGGCCATCTGAAAATAGAAGATCGCCTGTTCCGTATTCCCCATATCCCGATAGTTGACGGCGATGTTGGCATAATCGATGGCGGAGCCGGGGTCGATACGCAAGACCGCCTTGAAGCTTTCGATGGCCTGTTCGTGCTGTTTCAGCTTGAAATGGCAGAAGCCCTTGAGATTGTAAAGGTCGGTGCGCGCCGGATCGCGTCGAATTCCCTTTTCCAGAACGGTCAGCGCGTCCTGATAACGTTCAAGATCTTTCAGACACACCCCCATGAAAGAGTAGATGCTGGGGACATCCTGTGGTTCGGGATTCAAGTCGAGAGACTTCTGAAAACAGGTCAGTGCGGTTTCGGTTTCACCCATCTCGAGATAGGCGGTTCCAAGATAGAACTGAATGTAGTATTTGTCCGGGAGCCGGTGTTCGACCTCCATGAGGGTCATGATCGCCACCGGCGCGGGGTTCTTTTCGGCGATGAGCTTCGCGCAGAACATTCCGACACTTCCCCCTTCGGCCCGCTCTCTGAAATGGGCGCCGGGGATAATGGTGTAGAAAGCCGGGATTCCCAGTTTTTCATGGGTGACGTCGACGGCGAGGACGTTCATATCGTGACGGGAAAGCGCTGAGAGAAGGTTCAGAATCTCGATTTTGAGGTTGTTGTGGGAGAGGTCGGGAAGTGCGTCGATGGTAAGCGTCGCCTCCGGTCGGGTAATGTACCGGGCCTCGTCGATGTCCGTGAACTTGGGCAGCCCGCTCGCCAGAAAATTGGATCCCGAATTGAAGTCTCCCCCCAGCTGAGCGGTTTCGCTCAGCGCCCGACACAGGGCCTTCTGGGGATTGGGCGTAGTCCCGGCGGTCCAGACGATCTCGCTTTTTTCCGGGAAGGTTTCGGGATCCCAGGCCAGGACTCCCACAGTGGGGATGCCCGTGTCGAGGCTGAAATCCGAAAGATGGATCCGAACTCCGGCTCGTTTGAACTTTTCGATCATCTCCCGGACGACCGGGTCGGATACGGAATCGGGCTGAATACCGGGAACGTTGAGACGACCCCGGCTCACCACCGATGAAACATGACGCTCCACCACCTCGCAGATCCCCTGGTTGAGGGCTTCCTCCACGCAGTTTCCCGCGCAGGCGCCGTTGAATTCGTTGATGGTGAAAAACCAGTCAAAGGGGATGAGGATCGGTTTGTCCTCGGTGAGGCTGTAACCCCGGGCCCACCGGAGGGGGAGCGACTCGAAGATTTTCCGGGCCTGGTCTCGATCCTCGGAGGTGTCGTGGACGGAGCGCGCCACCGCTTTGAATGAAAGGGCGCGATCCTTGAGATTCTCGCAGGTATCGATGATGAAATTCCCAGGGTTGTGATAGTAGCTGAAGAAGCTGAACCGCTCGCCAAGTTCCATCACCGCGCTGGCCTCGGCCTGCTCGGGCGTCGCCCCCTTTCCCATTTGTTTTCGAGTGCCGGTGACCGTTTCGGCGTCGGGACCGCAGTAGCTCATGTAGACCGGAATCCCCAGGCGGCCGTTGTCGATGCGAACGACCTCATCCAGGATGTGAAGATTCAGTTGTGCTATCCTGTCCTTGAACCGCCTTACGGTTTCTTCCGGCGGCAGCGTTTTATCCAGGTCATGGGTTGACTGCTTGAAGACGTCGTTTAATACAAGTTTATCGGTCATGCTTTTCTCCATTAGGATACTACGATTTCATAATCATTTATCATGCACATTTTTCAGGGAATAAAACAAGTATTTTTTAATTTGACACGCCCATCGGCTTCTGGTATAGACACCTACTCATGTTGTGGGGATGTAGCTCAGTTGGGAGAGCGCAGCGTTCGCAATGCTGAGGTCAGGGGTTCGATCCCCCTCATCTCCATTTCACGACTATAACGCCTTGATTTAATGATCAAAGGCGTTTTTTGTTTTGGTAAAACGTCCTGCCTTGCACCAATCGTCTACACTGGTGTTACATTATGTTTAGTCGTCTCAACGGATAGACAGACGTCAGAAGAGGCGGGTCGAAAGGGCGAACTCGAAACATGACCTTCCAATCTTTAGCCCCCAGATCAGCCTGTATTTTATGGTGTCAACTTTCAACTTCCGTTAGGCTCACCGGCCTTTTTAGGCTGAAGACTGAAGGGGCATAGGCGCACTTTTCGTCACAAACTCAACCCTGTAGCCTTCATCCCTATAGTTTCAACGGTCCGGACTGCTTGAGCGTGGGCGTGTTTCCGGGCCGCCCGGAACACGCTTCAGCGGAACTTGACAAAAGTGCGCAGAGCGCGGGTTCTTTCCTGCCGGCATCGGCCCATGAACACCGAAAGTCGAATTGATAATATCTAACGACGCCGTGTTTACGGCTGCATGACCTGAAAGGAATGGATTTCCTTGAATACCTGTGCACCTGCGGTGATGGTGACGGAAAAGATATAGGCGCCGGGCGATGCATCGGGGGGGATCTGGATATAGGCGTTCACGCCCCATGTGCCCGGAACGAAATGATGAGGGGTGGTGTCTCTGAGTACAACCCTGCCGTTGTGGATCACCTGCCGGAGGATAGTGCCGCGGAGGTCTTCCGGAGTGCAGGAGGCATAGACAAAGCGGGTCAGGATCTGTTCCCCCGGGACCATCTTATAGGGTCTGAAAAAGGTTTCCTTCAAGTAAACCGAAGTCGTGTTTTTACAGGAATATTGCTTTCTTGTTTCTTCATAGGTGGCGACAAGGTGCTCCCCTGGTTTGTAGGTCCACTTGTAGGTCTCGATTTGCGCCTTGAGCAAGGCTCTCTGGCAGGCCGTCAGTGACAGCAGTGCCAGAAACAAGATTGCCCATCGGATTATTTGATGATGTGCCATCCGTCATTTACTCCTTCAGGGGGTTCAGCAGTTTCCTTGCCGGGTCTTCTATTTTCGGCTTGCCCGGTTCTTGCCTTCGAATCGACTTCGCTTGCCGACGACGTTTCTTCCAGGGGTCCGTCGGTCGTCTGGTGCGTGTTGCCGGGTCGTTTCAGCGCTTCGCTTGCCGGCGACTTCTTTTCCAGGGGTTCGTCGGTCGTGTGGTGCGTGTTGTCGGGTCGTTTCAGCGCTTCGCTTGCCGGCGACTTCTTTTCCAGGGGTCCATCGGCCGTGTGGTGCGTGTTGCCGGGTCGTTTAGACGTTTCGCTTTCGATGCTTTTCATCGGTGTCGTCTCCGAAGGGGCGTCCGGCTCTGAATTCAGTATGGGTGAAGCTGGAGATGGTGACCGACCCTCAGTTTCCTCGGGAACGAACGATTCCCGCGGGAGGGAGGATGTTGCCGTATGATCCCGGTTCTTTTCCGCTGGAGGACTTTCCGGGACTGCCTTTTGAAGCGGCGATGCATCAGGCAGCTCTGTCTCGTCATCCATTGTCACGGGCAAAGGATCGGCGGTATGGATCCGGTCGGCAGGCGAGGAGATCTCTGGAGTGCTGTAGCCGCGCGAGTCTTGCTTCCGGGAATCCCCAAAGAAGAGAAGACGGAGTAGGATTCCGATCAGAACAATTCCCGTTCCCATGAGGAGGTAGAAACTTTTCCGCTCGAAACGCCCCAGGAAAAGACGGGCTTCCCTTCTTTGTTCGATGGAGACAACGTCATTTTCTCCGTCGATTGATTTCCGCTCTGAAAGTGGATCATCTTGATTCGAAAACGGCTTGCCGGAAAGCATGTCGACGCCACTCTCGCCGTCATCGCTGAACTCCAGCAAGGCGATCGAGAGTTCTTCCGCGGATTGAAATCTGTCCCGGGGATTTTTAGAGAGGGTTTTCATGATGAGGCGGCAGAGGCCCCTCGGGAGGGTTGGCGTAATGGCCCCAGGGTCGTGCGGGACCTCCTCCATATGCGCTTTGATGACCTCGAACCGCGATTTGCCGTGGAAGGGCACCTGTCCCGTGAGCATCTGATACAGCGTAATGCCTAAAGAATAGATGTCCGATGCAGCATCGACCGTTTCACCTCGGAGCTGCTCAGGAGACATGTACCACAGCGATTCCAGACGCATCCCCATCAGGGAGATTCCTTTTTCCCCGAAGACCTTGGTGATCCCGAAGTTCTTCACTTTGATGTTTCCGTCTCCGATGATCAGGATGTCGGCCGGCTTTAGATGACGGTGATAGATGCCGCGCTTGTTCATGAAAGCCATGGCGTTCAAGATCTTCAACGTTATCCGGAGGGATTCCGACAGGTTCAGGGAGCCCGTCTGGTTGAGCCGTTTTTCCAGGCTCTCCCCCTGGATATATTCAGTGACCAGATAGATCCCCTGGTTGTCTTTCAGGTATTTCAGGACATTGACGACGTTGGGATGAAACAGGCCGGCTTGTCGATTGGCCTGGTGCAGAATCCGGTCCCGCATGGCCAGGTTCGCGCACAATTCGCGTGAGAGCACCTTGATGGCGACCAGTTGCTCGGTTTTGGAATGAACGGCTTGGTAAACCATTCCGATATCACCCTGACCAAGGAGACTGAGAATATTATAGGGGCCGATTTGTTGACCAATCATCGTTCATGCGTTCCGCGTTGGTGGCGTGACCGAACCTGCCTGAAAGCCGCTTTCTTTCCATAATGATAATTCACATTCTCAACTTTCATGGGCCGTATCCTCCCGGCACCGCTTTCCGGTCACCGTCATGAAAGTCGAAGGCTGCGTCACATTGGTTAACTTCCGGCATTCTCCATAGACCGGTGCGGCAGGGGACGGCCCGCACACCTGGTGGTTTCGTTCAAGTGCTGCTGAAGTCTGGTTCGGGCAGCCCGGAAACCGGCCCTGGCTCAAACCTTCCGGGCCGTTGAGACTAAGGGCTGAAGAGGTGCACCTGTGGCGAATGGCGTGTTTATGTCCCTTCAGCCTTCAGTCTCTATCCAGTCACCATAACGAAAGCCGAAAGTTTCGTTATCAATAATGATGCACTCGTAAAAAGCCGGATGCGGGAAATCGGCACGTCCGGTTTGACGAGGGGCAGGGGTGCACTCCCTGTTCCACATATTATTAATAATAGCACTGTTCCTCAAAAAAATCTCGACGAATTTCTTGCCGTGGGGTGGTCAAGTCAGTTTGATGATGGGGGTGATGTTACCGGAAAATCGAAGTTGGATGACTATGGTTCGGGGTTGGTCGAGGCAGGGGCTGGATATTTTTCGATAAACTTTTTTTCGGATTCGGCCAGACCAATCAACAGAAGTTCGTCGCCGGGCTCGAGAATGATGGTCGGGTCGGGGTTGATGATCAGATCTTCCCCTCGTTTCACGGCCACAACACTGCATTGGGTGTTCTCTCGGACCTGAATGTCCAAAAGAGCCTTGTTCTCCAGTTTCGGGTTCAGGGCGGTTCGAAATACGTTGAGGCCCTCGGACAGCATCAGAATCTTTTGCGGATGCAGCAGGTTCAGAATGGTGGCGGTGACCAGGGAACTGTAAGACATTACCAGGTTGGCGCCGGCCCGGTGAAGGGTGTTGATGTTCCGATCCAGGCTGGCGCGGCTGATGATCTGAACATCCGGGCGAAGCCGTCGGCAATAGATGGTCAGGTAGATGTTCAGGTTGTCGTCATGGGTGGTGATGATCACCGAAGGGGTTTCATGAATGCTTGCCTTGACCAGGGTTTCCAGGTCGGCGGCGCTTCCCTGGATGAAGTGGGGGTCCTGGGCGGCGATGCCGGTTTTCTTTTCTACGACCCGGTAGTCGATGTCCCTGGCTTTCAGCGTATTTGCCACTGCCATGCCGACACGTCCGCCGCCCAGCACCACTACAGGTCCCGAGTTGAGTTGTTTCTCCCGGCCGCCGCCGATGGATCTGTCAAACCGATCCAGTTGCGCTTCGGTCCCGGCCAGCACCAACACCGTCGATTCCCCGATGAGGGACTGAGGGCCCGGGATACGGAATTGCCCTTCTTCCCAGATGCCCACCACCGTCACCCCCGTCACCTCTCGAAGACGGCTTTCAGCCAGGCTTTTTCCCTGTAACCATGTTCGCATGACCGGCGCTTCCGCGATGAGCAGCTGATCGAATCTGCCGACGACATTGGCTTTCATGCTCACCCCGTGGACGCGACGAGCCAGGGCCTGCCCCAACATTTTGGTGAACTGAAGAACATGGGTGCTGCCGGCCATCTCCAGGATATCCAGGGAGTCGTCCGCGTCGGCGTTGGTCACGGTGACCACGTTGGCGTTCGCTTCCCGGATGGTGAAAATGATGTTGGTGCTGGCGACGTCGTCGTTCAGCACGATCACCATTGCGGCGCGGTCGATATTGAGACGGTGGTAAGTCTGAGGATCATCGAGGTCCCCCACCACCACCGCGTACCCTTGGTCGTGGAGATCGAGTGCTTTCTGAAGCTCGGCGGTCAGAATGACGTAGTTGATGCCGTATTGGCCGAGCTTCTGAATCAAGTTTACGGCGACGGCATCAAAATAAGTGAAGATTAAATGACCGGAAAGGCTCTCGGCCACCGCTCGCGGCGCGCGCGCTTTGTTTTGTTCATCCAGCCATGGGGCGTAAAAAAACTGGATGAAGGTAAAGGGCAGTATGATGAGAAGAAAAATAATCCCGCTCAGCAGCACCACGACAGAAAAGAATTTACCGATGTCACTGCTGAAGGTGATGTCGCCGAACCCCAGGGTCGACATGGTTGTCAGGGTCCAATACAGACCGGTTATCCAGGAATACCGACGTCCCTCGTAAAGCATGAGCACGTGGAACAGAACGGTGTAAAGAGCGAAAAAAAGAATCAGCACCATGGAGAACCGGATCAGTAGACGCATGTTGCTTTTTCGCCGGCTGAGCTGCATCAGTAAAGCCAGCTGAGTGGTCATGGTCTTCATCTTGTTCGCTCCAGACGTTCGGCTGGATGAATCCAATCCTTCCGACAATAGACGGCGACGACATCATGATGATGCGGTTACATGATGTAGGCCAGCGCGCTGCGGTAGCTCTGATCCAGGTTCTTGGCGGCGCCTTCGACGCTTTCCTTGAGTCGCAGCCAGTTGTCGTCGGATTTTTTGATTTCTTTCATTTGCATCTCGATAAAATTTCGGTTCTCGATAATGGCATCGATCAAGGTTTGAAGTGCCTGCCGGCGTTCGGGCTTGGCGGAATTCACCTCGGCAACCAATTCCTCCAGTCTGTCGGCCCACTTCTGGAGGGTTTGTTCTACTTCTCTGACATACTCTTTTTGGGAAATCGTCATGTCTTCTCTCCTTCATTTGAAGATATAAGATATACGGTTGGGTTCTGATAGCGCTGCCGCAACCCCCTTATGCAATTGAGAAGAAAATAATCACGACAAATGCCGATAACAACACAGGTGTCGATCAATTTCAAGAATATCTCATAATTACCATATCTCGAATTGTTCGGCAAGCGGATTTACATTGCGCGACGTGCCGGTCGGTGACGAATGTCTGCAGGAGACGATGGCGACCCGTCAATATCCCTGTTCAGTCGCATTCACCTGCTGATTCGAGTACGGAGTACATTATGGATGTGACGAGAAGGCATTCACAGGGACGCCTCGGAAAGCATGAAGCCGGATACCGGCAACAAATCAAAATTCTTGACATTTTATGTGAAAGAATGTATACTTTTTTGTGCTGTTGTTTTATTAGTATAAATAAAATCAAACGGTTAGAGATTTTTGCAATCAGGGCCGATTTGCGATGCCTCCAAAACGTATGAAAGCGGCGGCCGCTTCATATTTTTTTCGAATCTTTATGGATAACAACGGCCGCCATGAAGGCCGACAAGGACCCGATGGATGATGGAACGCACAGCTGAACTCCAACGCAAAACCTTGGAAACGGACGTGAAAGTCAAACTGAGTCTGGACGGTTCCGGACGTGCGGACGTGCGGACGGGGATCCCCTTTTTTGATCATATGCTGACCCTTTTCACCGTTCATGGCTTGTTCGATCTCTTCCTTAAGGCTGAGGGCGACATTGAGGTCGATTTTCACCATACGGTGGAGGACGTGGGGCTGGTGTTGGGTGATGCGTTTTCCCAAGCCCTGGGAGACCGGCGGGGAATTCGGCGTTACGGCCATGCCGTGACGCCCATGGACGAGACCCTTTCCACTGTGGCGATCGATCTCTCCAACCGTCCTTTTCTGGTGTATAATGTTTTTCAGACCGGGAAAGGTGTTTCCGGTTTTGACGTCTATCTGGCGAAGGAGTTCTTCAGGGCCTTTACCAACCGAAGCGGAATGAACCTCCATATCAATGTGGCCTATGGTGAAAACGAGCACCATATTCTCGAGTCCGTCTTCAAGGCCGCCGGCAGAGCTCTCGACGCGGCTGCCGCTTTAGACGACAGAATTTCGGGCGTCCCTTCGACCAAAGGCGTCCTGTAGCCCGAAACACGAACCCGAAGCGCAAATCAAGACGGATAAGTGTGGCAATGGTGAAAAAAATGAATCGATCTCTCGTGTGGTGTCTGGTTCTCTCCGGTCTTGCGGCCTTTACGCTTGTATGGGGATGTGCCGACAGAAAGGTTGTCCAGAAATCCATCGTCGTTCCGACCGATCTCCGGAAAATACTGGTAGTGGCTTTCAGGGACATGAACGCCCAAACGGACGAACGAACCAATGTCCGATGTCCCCTCAGCGGGAAGGTCTTTGTATCGGGCCCGGTGGACGCTTCGGCGTCCGCTTTTTTGACGGATCGTCTGTTGACGTCGCTCAGGGAAAAGGCTGAAAGGGACTTCAAACTCATCACGCCGCAGGACCTTTGGGAGATTCAATCCGGTCTGTCGGATTCGGCAGATAATATGTCCGAATTGAGACTGATGATGGCAGTCGGACGGGCTATGGATGCCGACGCTCTGTTGGTGGGGCACCTCTATCGCTATATCGAAAGGGTCGGTCGGAATCTTTCGGTGGAAACCCCTGCCTCCGTCGCCTTTGACGTTCACCTGGTCCGGACATCGGATGGACGCGTTCTTTGGACGGGATATTTCGATGAAACCCAGAAAACGCTGATGGAAGACATGTTTGATATCGGCAGGTTTTTTGCCCGTGAGGGGAAGTGGATCACGGCGGAGCAGATGGCGTCGGCCGGACTTGACAACTTATTGGAAACACTGAATATAAAATGATAATTATACCGGCGATAGATATCAAAAACGGCAAGTGTGTTCGCCTCCGGCAAGGTCGGATGGACAGCGAGACGGTCTTCGGAGAGGATCCTGCGGCCATGGCACTGAGATGGGAAGCCGACGGTGCTGAAATGATTCATGTCGTCGATCTGGACGGCGCGGTCGAAAAGAAGCCTCGAAATCTGGTCTCCATCAAGCGAATTTTAGACGCTGTAAAGATTCCGATACAGGTCGGCGGCGGTATTCGAGATATCGAAACCATCGAGATGTATCTGTCGGTGGGCATTCGGCGTATCATCATCGGCACTGAGGCTATTCGAAACCCGGCCCTCGTAGAGGAGGCGTGTCGAAACCATCCGGGCCGAATCGTGGTCGGCATCGATGCCAGAGAGGGCCTGGTGGCCATCGAGGGCTGGACCGAAACCACCCGGACCCGGGCGGTCGAGTTGGCTCGACGCTTTGAACAGAGCGGTGTTGCCGCCATCAATTTTACCGACATCCACCGGGACGGCATGCAGACCGGTCCCAACCTGGAGGCCACTCGGGAGCTGGCCGAATCGGTTTCCATACCGGTGGTGGCATCGGGCGGAGTTTCCACCCTCAGGGATATACGCAATCTGATGCCTCTCGAACCGTTCGGAGTGATCGGCGTGATCACGGGCAAGGCTCTCTATGCGGGAACCCTGAACTTGAAGGAAGCCATTGATCTCACCCGATGACATTTTGAATGTCAGACTTTTTTGATTCCTGTTGACACAGAGATTTTCCGCCTTATATTCAACGAGTTTGACCGCTGGATATTTTCCGCTGCAAAATACGGTGAGTCTTGCACACGGTATTTGCTTCATCCGACAACAATGATTAGAAGTAATCTAGAGACGTCGTTTTCCGCTTCAGCTTCCTTCCAGTGTTCCGATGTCAGGAGGTCTTAACTGGTGGATCGTATTCCCGAGAAGACCATTTCAGAAATCAGGGCTGTTTCGGATATCGTTTCCGTGATATCGGAAGTGGTTCTGCTGAAAAGAGCCGGGAAGAACTATGTAGGGTTGTGCCCCTTCCATTCCGAGAAAACTCCTTCGTTTACCGTGAACTCCGACAAACAGATCTTCTACTGTTTCGGGTGTGGCGCCGGTGGAAGTGTCTTCACGTTTCTGATGAAACATGAGGGACTCTCTTTTCCCGAAGCGGTGCGGATGCTGGGGCGCCGACACGGCATCGCCGTGTCGGATAACGACCTCTCTCCGGAAGAGCAGCGGCGTATACGCGAACGCGAAGGGATCTTCGATATCAATGAACAGGCAACGGCATTTTTCAGGCGGATGCTTGTGGAAGATCCTGTGGGCTGTCGGGCCTTGGACTATCTGAGAAAACGGGGGATGAGCATGGAAACGATCGACCGGTTTTCATTGGGGTATGCCCCCGAGGGATGGGATGCCCTGACGCGGTTTTTCGCAGATCGGCGCATTTCGGACATGTTGCTGAAACAGTCCGGCCTGGTGATCGCCAAAAAAAACGGTCCCGGACATTACGACCGGTTCAGGAATCGCATCGTTTTTCCCATCGCGGGAACCGCTTCCCGGGTTGTTGGATTCGGTGCCCGGGTAATGGACGATTCCCTGCCGAAATACTTGAATTCTCCCGAAACAGCCGTCTTCAACAAACGACGAAGCCTTTACGGTCTGGAGGCGGCCAGATCCGGGTGCCGGGAAAAGGGCACCGTTTACGTCGTCGAAGGATATTTCGATGTTCTGGCGCTTTCGCAGGCGGGAGTTCCCAATGTCGTGGCGACACTGGGAACCGCCCTCTCGTCCGAGCACGTCAGAATTCTGAAGGGATATGTCCGCGAGATAATTCTGGTATACGATTCGGATCAGGCGGGCATGCGTGCGGCCTTCAAAAGCGTTGAAATATTTCGCCGGGAGAATATGGATGCACGGATTCTGGTTTTGCCGGAAGGCCACGATCCGGATTCATTCATCCGCAAATTCGGCAGGGACGCTTTCGAAGCGGCGGCCCAATCCGCACGAAACATGATGGACTTCATGATGGAAGAGACAATCCGTAAGCACGGCCTTTCAGTGGAAGGAAAAATTCGCGTTATCGAAGAGATGCGGCAGCCGTTTTCCGCTGTTTCGGATTCGATGGCCAGATCCCTTTACATTCGGAATCTGGCCGAGCGAGTCGGCGTTGACGAGGCCGTCGTGGCCGGCCGAATAGGCAGGCCGGCGTCCGGTCGAGATTCGCGGCGAGAGAACGACCCGAGGGGAGCGTATGTTGCCGAAGGCTCGGATTATCAGGATTCGATCGGGTTTGAGGGGCGGCATGCCAGGATCGAGAGAAAGATCGTTACCGTGATGCTCCAGTTTCCGGATCTTCTGGCGGAGATCGATCGTCGCCGCATTCTCGATGATTTCGAAGATGAACGACTGAAATCCATCGGCCGACATCTTCTCGCCAACTACAAATCGGGTGGAGAACATCACATCTCCAATTTTATCGAAAAATTGGATGAAGCGGAGAGGGCGATTGCAATCAACCTGGCGATGGAAGGGGATGTGTGGGATCGAGGCGGATGTCTTCGATTGCTGACGCAATTCGAATCCGGCCGAAAGCGGCAGACGGATAATTTATTACATAAAATAGAAGCCGCACGCCGAAACAACAACCAGGCCCTGCTCTTGGAGCTTCTGAAAGAAAAACAGAACCGAGCCAGGAAGCGGCAGACGATAAACTGAAATCTGCAGGAGGCGCAACTAGATGGCTATGAAATCCACTGTAAATGGGGAAAATGCGGAAGACAAAGCCGCATTGAAAGCTCTCATTGCAAAGGGAAAAGAGCAGGGATACCTGACTTATGACGAGATCAACGCCGTCCTTCCCGATGAGGCATTATCCCCGGATCAGCTCGATGAAACCATGGTCCTTTTCAACGACCTGGACATTGACATCCTCGGCGACAAAAAACAGCCGATGTCCAATGCGACCAAGGTGAAAAAGAATCGGGACAAGGCGAGCCTCGATACGGATACGTCTGTATCGGAATTCGGTACGGTGACCGATCCGGTCAAGATGTATCTTCGGGAGATGGGGATGGTTACGCTCCTCAGCCGAGAAGAAGAAGTCGAAATTGCCAAGAAAATCGAGACCGGAGAACAGGAGGTGCTGAGGGCCCTTTTGGATACGACCGTTGGGGTCGACTCTATTCTGGAGTTGGGAAACGAGATCGAATCCGGAACCCTTCGGCCCCGCCACGTCCTTCGGGATCTGGATGAAGGCGATACCTGTGTCGATGAAGAACTGCAGTGCAAAAACTTTCTGAGCACCATACAGTCCATTCGCGAGGTGGACAACGAGAACAGGGCTTATCGTGAGCAGCTTTTTTCCTCAGCACCGGACCCCGACGAACAGCGGCGCATCCGAAGGAATATTTCACGCAGAAACGGTAAGATCTTTGATTATCTCAAGGAATGGCGCTTGGAGAGCAGCGTGATCGACAACATCGAGACGGCAATCAAAGAGGATATCCGGTGGTTCACCTTTATGCAGGGGGAACTCGTGAAATGCGCCGAAAGCCTCGGTATCTCAGTGGCAGAGATCCGCAAGGGGCTTGAGGAAAAGTCGGTGCTCGCCGAGGATGTTCGACGGAAAGGCGTGCCGGATGTCGCCGAGATCGACGTGCTGATAGACAAACTCCAAACGATCCAGGATAAGATCGATGCCCGGGAGTTTGAACTCAAAGCCAATTGCAAAGCCTTGAAGCGGACCATGTCCAATGTCGAGGAAGGGCGCCAGAGGGCCAAGGATGCCAAAGCCGAACTGATTCGTGCCAATCTACGGCTCGTGGTGAGCATCGCCAAAAAATATACGAATCGAGGACTGCAGTTCCTGGATCTGATTCAGGAGGGAAATATCGGCCTGATGAAGGCGGTGGATAAATTTGAATACCGGAGAGGGTACAAATTCAGCACCTATGCCACGTGGTGGATCCGCCAGGCCATTACGCGAGCCATCGCGGATCAGGCCCGGACCATACGGATACCGGTTCACATGATTGAAACCATCAACAAGCTCATCAGGACGTCCCGATATCTGGTCCAGGAACTGGGGCGGGAGCCGACACCTGAAGAAATCGCCGAAAAGATGGAAATTTCACTCGAAAAGGTGCGTAAGGTTTTGAAGATCGCCCGGGAACCCATTTCTCTCGAGACACCCATCGGCGAGGAGGAAGACAGCCATCTGGGAGATTTCATCGAGGACAAGAAATTCATGCTGCCTTCGGACGCGGCGGTCAGCCTCAACCTTTCGGAGCAGACGCGGAAGGTGCTTGCCACACTGACGCCTCGAGAGGAAAAAGTCCTCCGGATGCGCTTTGGTATCGGGGAAAAGGCCGATCATACTCTGGAGGAGGTCGGACAGGATTTTGCCGTTACCCGCGAACGCATTCGGCAAATCGAAGCCAAGGCTCTCAGAAAATTGAGGCACCCGACCCGAAGCCGGAAGTTGAAGAGTTTTATCGATTATTGACAGGGTAATTCTTGACAAAAATTATTTACGGCGTTAGGAAAGGTGCTCGGTATCGATCTCCCATCGGGCCCATAGCTCAGCTGGCAGAGCCACCGGCTCATAACCGGTCGGTCCCTGGTTCGATCCCAGGTGGGCCCATCACGATATAGCCAATGAAAGGCGTGGCGGAAAAACGAGCCACGCCTTTTTTGGTCGTCCGGCACAGCGCCTGTTTGGACCACACCGGAGTGGTGGCGGTTCGTCACGGATGGAAAGACCCATACCGTGAACCCTATGGGAATCATTTGGATTTTTCACCCATAAATGATCAAAACCGGCGATCGCCGGACAGGCTTCCATGGAATGGAGGGCTTGTATGACCGTTACTGTAGCCGATCTGATCGATATCATGGATCAGATCGCACCGCCGGATCTGGCGGAGGAATGGGACAATGCCGGACTTCAGATCGGCCGAAAGGATTGGCCGGTAAAGCGCGTCTGGGTTTCACTGGATCCGATCCCATTGGTGGTATCCGCTGCCTGCGATGCCGGTATCGACCTTCTCATCACACATCATCCCCTGATTTTCAAAGCTCCAAAATCAATCGATTTCGCGACACCTTTAGGACGGATCATCCAGCAGTCGGCATGTTGCCGACTGAGCATCTATTCCGCCCACACCAATCTGGATGCCGCGGTCGACGGTATCAACGATATCCTTGCCGACCGGTTGAAAATGACGGATACGATTCCCCTCGTGGAGGGATCCGCGGGAACGGGCACCGGCATCGGTCGGGTGGGTACCCTTGCCCGGCCCACGACTCTCGGTGCGCTTGCCCGGGAAATCAAGGAGACGATCAAGGTGCCGGCGTTGAAATATACCGGGTCCAAAGACTTGCCTGTTCGTCGGGCGGCGGTATGTTCCGGAAGCGGATCGAGCCTTATGGGGGCGTTTTTTGCTTCGGGAGCCGATGTCTATGTGAGTGGAGATCTGAAATATCACGATGCCCGGGATGTCGAAGCCGCCGGATTGGGCTTGATTGACGTGGGGCACTTCGCTTCGGAGCACCTCATCGTGGATATCCTCGTGGAACGGTTGACGGCGGAGGCGAAAAAACGATCGATGCCCCTTTCGATCGAGGCATGTCCTCTGGAAACGGATCCCTTTGTCTCTATCTGAGGGGAATGATGCGGGAGCTGTTGAGGGTGACAACCCCGGATGCGCCGCGTCCAGGGCACGCGTGGTTTTGGTTCTATGGACGGAGAGAAACGATGGACGTAAAAGAACAGATTGATATTCTGGTGGCGCTCCAAAAGAACGATACGGACGCCGATCAGGTTCGAAAGCTGCTTTCGGGAATTGCCGAAAAACAGCGGCATCTGGAAAAGGAGCTCACCGCCGCTGTTTCGGCCAAGGATGCCGCAGCCGCTGATCTGGAAGGATTTCGCAAATCTTATCGACTACTTGAATCCGACGCCAAGGTTAATCTCGAACTGATTCGGAAAAGCAAGAGCCGATTGCCGGGCGTCAAAAGCAACAAAGAGTATCAGGCGTTGCTCAGACAGGTTGAGGAGACGGAGAAAAAAAACAGCCGCATAGAAGATGAAATGCTCGCCATCCTCGATCGGATCGAGGCGGGGGAACAGGTGCTTGAGGAGCGGAAACAAGACTGTCTGCGTGCTGAGAATGCCTTTGAAACGGAAAATCTTCGGCTGGTAGTGGAGACCGAAAAGGAGGAAATGCATCTGGCCGAACTTGCGGAGAAACGGAACCAAATCGCCGCTGCCGCACCCCCGGATCTGATGAAGATATTTATGAGCACCCGGAAGATGGTGGATGGCCCCATGATTGTTCCGGTGAGAGGCAATACCTGCGAGGGCTGCAATATCAATATTCCTCCGCAGATGGCCAATGACCTCAGACGATTCGAAAGCTTGAATTTCTGCCCTTTTTGTAATAGAATTATATATTGGGAAGGACCTCGGGATTAAACCTTCAGGAAATGGTCGGAGCCGCCTGGGCAATCGCCGGACCCAAAGTCCGGAGGAAAGTCCGAACACCAGAGGGCAGGGTGCTCCATAACGTGGAGTCGCGGCGACGCGAAGGAAAGTGCAACAGAGAGCAGACCGCCGTTTTTCAAGGGTCGAGGTTGGTTCCGGCATTTGTCGGAGGCCGACGCCGTCTCTGGAAACGGTAAGGGTGAAACGGTGCGGTAAGAGCGCACCAGTTCTCCGGGCGACCGGAGAAGCTTGGTAAACCCCACCCGGTGCAAGACCAAATAGGGGAGTGATTGAGGACGGCCCGTCCGAGCTCCCGGGTAGGTTGCAGGAGGTGCCGGGCAACCGGCATCCATAGAGGAATGATTGCCGCCGTCCCGCGGCAGAAATGCCTCGGGATGGAACAGAATTCGGCTTACGGGCGACTCCGACCATTTTTTCCTATTATCCCAAAGAAACTCGGCAGAAAGAAAGCGAACGAGACCTTTATGCTGTTGATTGAAGATTTGCGGGTTGAAATCGGTGGGAAACCGATTTCGAAAAATACAAACGAAAATTTTTCAGGGTTTGTCCCGGGAGTCGGGATGCCCCATGAATTCGCCGCGGACAAGATCGATCAGCGAGAGATCGCGTATCTGATGGCCCGGGGTGTCGATGAGGAGGAGGCTGTTTCGACGATCGCCAGAGGGTTTTTAAATGTTGACATCGAAGGGCTTCCCGCAGGATTGCGGGAAAAACCGGACAAGGCCGTTTCGGAAACCCTGAAGGATCTGATGTAGATGACCGGCGCAGAAAAGAATACCGGGAGTCATTCCTTTACCGAAAAGGTTCACCTTTTTTCACGCGACTACCTCAAATGCTGTCTGTTCATTTTGGGACCGGGATCTCCGAACAAAGGATACGTGTTCACCAAGAAACTGTTTTCCAAACTCATCGGTACCTCGCAGGTGTTGGAGGATTTTCTCGATTTTCACGGTGCCAAAAACAACAAGGATTGGTATCTCTACCGTGAACTCTCCGCCGCCGTGAGGCACCTCAGTCTGGGCGGGTATTCTCAGAAGCACATTCTGAACCGGCTCGTCTGCTACGACCTGCCGGAGGACGATGCTTTTGAAAGGGATGGACGGGTGACGCTCGATTTTTTGACTCGATCCCTCATCAAGATCGCGCCGATCATCCTGGACGAAGCCAGGCGTCTGGGTATCCCCATACCTGAGGATGAGTTCGACGGATCCGAGTTCCCGGGGATCGTCACTGGAACGGGTTTGGAATACAATATCGACGACGAAAAAAAAAAACAGCCCAAAAATTATATCGTCAAGATTTCGAGCGAATTTCTCAACATCAGCAAACACTTTGACCAGTATACCTTTTTCGAGCCGTTCGATGTGCATCGTATACGCAGCCTGGTACCTGAAGTGATCAACGAGGTGGAGGTGAGACGTTACGAGATGCTTGTGCACAACCTTCAATCCTCCTTTGACACCTACGTCATTCACGGGGGCTATGTCCACGGTAGGCGGCAGCTCAAAACGCTCCGCAGTCATTTCTCCGTGGTGTTCCACCTGCTTCAGAGTATGGGGCGGTTTCTGCACTTTTACGAACGGCATCTTCACGAAGCGGGATACCGGGACATTTACAAGAAGGTTCGCAATCAACTCTCCTTTCTGGTGGATCCCGATATTTTGTTGGACCGAACCATCAACTACGGCCTTTTTTGGGTGTGCCATTTTCTCTCCAACGGGAAGGAAATCGCGCAGGCGGTGCTGAACGAGAATATCGATCGGGACGTCATTCAGGTGGGCGTTCCGGTGCCCAGAGGCTTTCATAGTCGTCCGAGCCTTCTGGTGGCTAAAATTGTTCAGCATTACGGGGGCAAGGTGGAACTTTGCGCCGGGGAGGGCCGCTTTGATGCCAGCAGTGTTCTGGATATCCAGTGGGCGGGCGGCAAAATTCAGAACGAGAACATCACGCATGTCAAGTTCGAAGGGGACGCCCGATCGCTCAGGGACCTCAAGGTCCTCGCAAACTCCAACTACGGCGAGGACACCATGGGCAACGGGATTCCTCTGCCGCGGGAACTTGGGTATCTCCATGAATAGGCGATGATGCGAACGGCGGCAATTATTGTCGCCGGTGGGCGAGGACTGCGCATGAAGAGCGATTTGCGAAAGCAGTATCTCGTCTTTGGCGGCCGGTCGATTCTGAGTCATACACTGGCGGCTTTTCTGACATGTCCAGACGTCCATCGTATTTTTCTCGTGATCCCGGAAGCCGATGAGGCCTACTGTCGAGACCATATTCTGGCGGATTTTCCCGATGACTGTGCGATCGTCGACCTGGTATCGGGCGGTGTCGAACGTCAGGAATCGGTTTACAACGGGCTCGAAGCCGCGATGGGGTTGGCCGATATCGTCGCCATCCATGACGGGGTCCGGCCTTTCGTTCAACCGGATCTCATCACCCGGTGTCTCGCGGGGGCCAAGGCTTATGGCGCCTGTGTTCCGGGCGTTCCGGCGGTGGATACCCTCAAAACGGTGGACAACGACATCACCATCGAGAAAACCCTGGATCGGAGAAAGGTCTGGTGTGCCCAAACACCCCAGGCCTTTCGATACGACCTCATTTGGGCGGCTCATGAATCGGCCCGATCCGCGGGAGTGGTGGAAACCGATGACGCCGCACTTCTGGAGCGTTTGGGACGGCCGGTTCGGATGATCCCGGGGTCTCGCTATAACCTGAAGATTACCACGCCCGAGGATCTGGCACTGGCCTCCGCCGTCCTCGCCTTGGCCGCTTCCCGAAAAAATCGCACGAAATCATGATACTTCGGATCTGATGATTTCGATGACCGCTCTGGGGGTTTTGGCTTGTCGGAGTCGGCCTTCCTGTTCAGCACGTTCAAAAATTCCCCGAAGTTCAAAATCCAGTAGAATGACGCAGCGCCCGGCCTTCAGCGCCAGGGCGATCTCCGAAATCGTCCCGGGGCCGCCCGGGCAAGCGACGACAACATGGCTCGAAAGCGCGTTGACGGCGTTCCGGGCGCTTCCCATGCCGGTGACGATGGGAATGGTGACGTAGGGAGACATCTGTCTGCAGTGATTGTCGGGGAGGATGCCGACAACGATCCCTCCGGCCTCCCGTGCGCCTTGAGCCGAAGCGTTCATGACCCCTGCGTTCCTGCCCCCGTTCAAGAGCACCCAACCTTCACGGGCGATCCGCATGCCCAGTTCATGCGCGTTTTTCAGGACCGTCGGGTCGACGTCGGCACCCCCCATGACACCGACGATCATCGGGTTTCCGAGGGGTTTCTCGAGAGAGATGTTCATGCTGCCTCCTTCGACTTGATGTTCAGGATGCGGTAGGCTTTGATGGGGGAAAGTTTCCCTTTGATCTTCCGAGGCTTGAGAAGAACCACGTCCAAAGTGTCCTTCATATGTGCGTATACGGCCTTGCTGATGACGATCTCCCCCGGGCCCGAGAGCCCATTCAATCGGGATGCCATGTTGACGGTGTCGCCGATTACCGTGTACTCCATTTTGACATGGGAGCCGATGTTTCCCGACAGCACCACGCCGGTATCGATACTGATGCCGATCTTATTCAGAAGGGTGTCTTCATGGGATCGGTTTTTTTCAAGAAATATCCGTTGCATGTCAAGGGCCGCCTGCACCGCACGGACGATGTGATCCTTTTGGGAAACCGGAACGCCGAAGATCCCCATGACGGCGTCACCGATGAACTTGTCGACATACCCGCCGTGCTGGTTGATGATTTTTGTGGCGATTTCGAAGTACGTGTTGAGGTGATCAACGATTTCCTCGGGCTCACGAACCTTCGAGTAGGACGTAAATCCCCGGACATCCGTGAAAAGCACCGTCGCTTTCCGCCGTCTGCCCTTTAGCCAGTCACTTTCCGGATTGTCCAGGATCAGCTCCAGAACCTCGTTCCCGACATATTTACCGAAGGATCGTTGCATGATCGATTTCAGCCACAGCTCCCGGCTCATGGCATTGAACGACATTGCGATATTTCCGAATTCATCGTTTCGGATGGTCTTGATCTTGTGCTGGTAATTGCCGACGCTGATTTCATTGAAGGCTTGGACCAGCTTTACCAGGGGGCGTGAAAAACGGATGCTGTAGTAGACCGCCGTAATGATGCCGAGCCCGATGATCACCAAACTGATAAGGAGGATGTCACGGGTTTTTTCACGGATGGTCAGGTCGATGAAATCCAGTGATATGCCGACGTGGACCTCTCCCAGTGCCTCGTCTTTCATAATGACGGTGCGGCTCAGGTTGAGGATGTGCTCCTCTGCTTCCGAATAATAGTCGAAATAGGTCACATCCCCTTCCTGGATGCCGCTGCTGAGAAATGGCGCCATCTTTAAGGTTTCGCCGATCCGGGTATGATCGGTGTGGGCCTTGATGATCTTGTCCCGGTCGAGGATAATGGCGTAGACAATGCCTTCCACTGCGGACGCTTCGGTGATCAGCGTGTTCAGTCGAAGATCGTTGTTATCCTCGAGGAGAAGTATTCTCGCGTTGTTGACAAAATAGTTGAGGCTCACTCTGCCGATGAGAAGGGCTTGCCGAAAAAGTTGTCGGTTCTGAAGGTCTACAGTAAAGAGGTAAAGGGTGAATATGGCGACGGATATGAGTACCGTCGTGATGATGGAGAGCTGAAGCCATATGGGAATTTTGAGACTCCGGAAACGCTTTCCGGACGTTCGGGGGTGGTGTTCGATCTGACTCTGGGCGTTTTCGGAAAAGGATTTGATGGAATGGTTCTGTTGTTCGTTGACGACGCTTACGACATCCTTTTCTGTGGCATAGCCCAGACGAACAAGGATTTGTCCGAGATATGTCGAATCGTTCAACGTTGCGCCGTCGTTTTTCTGAATATCAAGGGCTTCTTGGAGCTGCGTCTCGGTGATGATGTTTTTTTCCATGAGCAGTTGGCCGAAAAGCAGCTGCTGTTCCTGGTTTTTTTCCATGCCTTGCCTTCTGTACGGCGTTGTCATGAGGTCATGTCCGAATTGTCATCGAGGCATTCCGGTATGTTAAAATATTATTTGATATCCAGGCATTTCTTCGTTGGTTTTGTATAAAATACGGTTCTGTCATCATACCGGTCCGTGATGTGAACGCCCATTGAAATGCTGATCGGGGTTGGTGGTGGATTCTGCCTGGTGGCGGACTGCATGGGCGGCGCTGCAGGCGGGAGCGTTGGCCGGCTGATATGTTGTCGATATCCGTCTCAAAGCGTTCTCACAGTCCACGGTGGATTCGCTGTCGGTGCTGTTGCTGCACAGGTTCAGAAAACCTTCCAGACGGCCAACAACATCAGTGTGGCTCATATGGGGAAGGATCTCGGCCTTGTTTCAGGATACTTTTTTCAAATTCCTCAATTTTTTCAGCAGAAATTGGGCTTGGTCGATGTTTTCGGTGACGTCCTTGTACCCGGGATCGATAAATCGAACCTTTTCCCATTCCTCGACCGCCTTGTCCATACCTTCTCCATTATCTCCAGTGAAATATTTTATCCCGTTGTTGTAATGCGTTTTCTTGAAAATTTCTTCATAATCATTGCATCCGGTGCAGGACGCCTGATAGGCTCGCGCCCGATTCAGGCTGTTCTGCGCCTGGTCGAAATCCCTTTTGTTTCCTGTGCGCCTGTAACGCAGGAATTTTTTCATTGCAATCTCGAAATGGGATTTAAAGAGGTATTCGGTTGTCTGAACCTCCAACGGCGGAATACATGCTTTCTCGATTTCCGCAATAGCGCCGACATAATTTCTTTTTCTGTAAAAACTCAGCCCATTTTCAAAGTGATGATTTGCAATTGCCTCGATTTCTTTGAGATATTTCGAGCATCGGCTGTCTTTCCGATGGCCTTCGGCAGCGGCCGAGAAGGCCCTGTGGGCTGTGCGATAGTCCCTTTTTTTTAGAGCAACGAGACCTTTCGCCATCTGATCGTTGAATGGATCAGGAGCCTCTTCCCCGTTTTCACGGGCCATTCCGCTCCGTTTGTCTACGGCAGTAGCGTCTTTTCCCGGACTGTCTGTGGATTGCCCTGATTTGGGTGAACCGTTGGCGCATGTGGCGGAAGTTGTCGTCAGGACCGGGGGGATACCTCCGTCGACAGCCGGCAGCGGAAGGATGAGCTGCCGGCCGGCTTGCAGGGAATCCGTTTCATGGATTTCATTGATACTTTTTAAAAGATGGATCAGTTCGTCCTTGCAGCTACCGTAATAGTGTACCGCAATCTGTGATAGCGTCTCCCCTGGCTCGACCGTATGAATAATGTTGCTTTTGTTGGTGTCTGTTTTTACATGATGCGCATCGAGCGAGGGAATGCGTTGAGGCTTTGCCTCGCTCGCCGGCTCTGTATCGGATTCGGTTTCAGGCAGGGCGAGGCTGCCGGGACCGCTCCCGCCGGCGATTGTTCCGCTACTGTCACTCCCCGTCGGGTGGGGGCTTTCGGGATGTGGTCGCGCAGCTTTTGCCGGGAAGGATTGATGTTCGATCGCACATCCCGTCACTCCTGCAAAAATCAGCACGGATACAAATATAATTATATTTCTCATTATACCTTGTGGTTCCTCAATATTGACTAAACGTGTCGGACACGTTGTTGATCATTCAGGCCAAACCAAGGCGTGATGCCGTCCACTGGATTGCTTTTGACCTCCGTCATCGACCCGGTTCCGGCAGAACCGGCTTTTATTCATATCAAAGAACCGAAGCATTGTCATCAATATGCGTGCGACGGGTTGTTTTAGGGATTGCTGAATTTCGAGGCCAGATTGTTGTCGATCACATACATACAGACCTCCTTGGCGCCTTGCTCGGTATATCTGGATTTTTTAGAGAGATTGTTCATCAGAAACGTCACGTCCTCTCGGATACGCTTGTCGTAGGTTTTGAACGCATCCTTGCCGTAATCTTTGATGGCCTGGCGGAAGTTTTCATTTTTGAGGAACGGGTCGAGGACCTTCTCTTTCAGGGTATAGACATATCGCTCGTAAAGGTCCTGGTAAAGTTGAGTATCAACGATGGGGGTGCCTTCCAGAAGAATTTCCTGTGTCAGGGTTTTTGCCGCATAGATCTTTTGAGTCTCGGAGCGGAATTCCTTCCGCCTGGCGTCGGAGACGTTTCCGCCGAGCAGACGGTTTTCAATTCCCCAGAGAAACTCGTCCGTGATTTCGAGATGCTCGCCCGTGTAAGGGCAGGTTTCTTTGACGCCGAGTTCAAAATTGACGGCGAACAGATAATTCTGAATATCCCTGGAGATCTGGGCTTCATTATAGTTGTAGAGGGACTCTTTGACCTCATGAAGGACGGTATAGTCATACATCCTGAGAAGGGATTCGAGAAACCCCGGGGGGATGGATTCGCTCAGATCAGCGCGGATCTTTGTAAAATAATTGCACAGGGTCGACATATTGATCAGTTTGTCTGTACGGGCACTGGAGGAATAGAATTCATTGAATATTTTTATGGAATCGCGACCTGAGAAGCCTTTTTTACCTTCGGTTTCCGATTCGGCAAGTATTTTGCGGCGGACCTTGGCGGTGAAGCTCTTGCGGTCCTCATCCGACAGCCATTTGGGGATGTACCCGGTATAGATTTCCATCTTGAGAAGGTGGAGGTTCGGGTCGCAGTAGAGACGGTATTTGCTCGGATCGCCGATCCATTCCAGGAGAGCCTCTGATTTTTGATTGAGGCGCGACGAGATGATTACCCGTGCAAAATTATGGAGCACTCTGGGTAGAAAGCTGTCGACGATTTGCTTTCCGAAGATATTTTTATATATTTCAACCTCGGTGTTCAGGTCCAGAACGTACAGGATCTGGATATACTCGATACGGTCGGAAAACGACTGCAGCCCGTGGATGTTCTTTTTGTCCTCGGGATTCATGAGGGCGAAGAAGAGAGAGTTGACGTTCTCCTCGATATCCTCGACCTTGTGGATTCCCTCGCTGATAATGTTGTGGAGTTCCATCAGTCGTTCGACGTTGTGAGACTTGATGTCCATCAGGGCATAGATGCCGTTGTTGGTTTTGGCATATCGTGAAAAAATGTAGTTCACCTGGTTGCTGTCTCTGAGAATTTCGTTGATGCGCCGCTGAAGCATGGGGTTGGTCATGGTGGTCTGTCGCATGGGCTTGTCCCCCGGGTTGAACACGCTGATGCCTTGTCCGAGCCGCCGGTTGAAATGATAGGGTCGGACATACACCATTTTGAAGACCTCCTCCGGGCTTTGGAGCTTGCCGAGAAGGGCCTGATAAAGAGAGCTGCAAATGGTGCAGGGCTTATCCCTGAAGACCCATTCATAGGCCTTGTCCGTGAAAAGCCTCCATTTGAATTCATCGTTTTCGAACAGATCGTCAAAAAGTTGGCGCCGATATCTCTTGGGGATGATAAGGAGCGGATGTTCGTGGCTGGGACAAGGGACATCGATGTAGTCCTCCTGGAGATCATGGGCGTAAAGATCTTCCTCGTAAGCCTCTTCCTGCTCATTCGGTCTTTCCTCGTTGTTGACGTCAAGCGTTTCCTTAGCCGGGGACGTCACCGAAAGGATGCGATAGAGGTTGTCCAGCATGGGATTGTTGTTGTGGTTGTGATAGCTGCCGAGTGCCTTGCGGCTCAGGCGCCAAACGGTTTCATAGCGCATCCCTTCCGGAGTGTTGGCATAGGTCTCATATTTTTTGAGAAGATTGTTCAGAAAGGTGCTCTTGCCGCATCCGGGAGGGCCGTCGAAGATGTAAATTTTGTTCTGTTGGGCCCCTCTTCTTAATGCTTCGATATGATTGATAAAGCGATTTGCAAACAGTCGATCTGCGAAAAACGGGTGATCCGCGTCCTCGACAAAGAGGCGGTTGCAGTCATAGTAGACATAATGGATCGATTCCGGGTCGCCGGGATATTCGTCAACCCCTTCTTCGATATAATAACGGATCATGTCGTAGAACACCTGGAAGATATTGCGGATTACCTGGTGAGGCTTCTCGTTCATGATTTTCAGAAAGTCCTCGAAAGGAATCAACTCGTTCGGATGCGTGTCGCTCATGGTGCGATTGAGATTGTCCAAGGCTTTTCGGATTTTGTTCATAGGTTTAATTCATCCCCTCATGCCGTTTTCTGGATGGATGCTCAAACGTCTTCCATATTGTACAGAATTCTTCGGGTCAGCCGTCGCTTCTCCATGGTGTAAAGAACCCGCTGCCATTTAATGTCGAAGGTGTCGGACGTCTCCTGGGCCGATGTGCCGCCCACGTTGAAAACGGCATAGGGGGAGGAAGACGTTTTGGCCACTTCGCTTGTCTCCAGTTTGACGGGTCCGCCCCAGAGATATTCGATCCCCAGCATGGTATTGGCGATGTAATCTTTCACCAGGGGCTTTCCCTCGAAGCGGTGCACCAGGTAGAGGGTCTTGTTTTCGGTCTTTTTCGGATCGATCTCGATGTGGGGCGGATGGTAGAGTCCCTCGATCAGCATTTGCCGGTAATCCTCGGCCTTTCGGGACTTGACGTAATATTCCCAGGCGGTTTTGGCCGGATTCATCCGCTTTCCGACGACGAAAAGTTTGTGAGCATCGATAAAATCCTGATCGACAAAGGTCTTGACGAAAAGAAAGTCGTCCATGTTTTCCCGAACATCAAAAATAAACCGACGGCCGGCTCCTGTTTTTGCGTCGTAGACCTCCCGCAGATGCGCGTCTTTCATTTGATGAAATGTCATGGTGTGCCGCCCCTTGTCCGCCATCTCCTTGATATAATAAAAGAGACGCATCCCCAGGGCGTAAGGGTTCAACCCCACCCGGGGAAGCGCCGTTACGCCGGCGTTGATGCGGGCAAAATCAACCTCGTGACCCTGGATGCGGTCGTCCGCCATGAACAAGACCTCGTGCCAGTAGCTGGCCCAGCCTTCGTTCATGATTTTGGTCCGGATCTGGGGCTGAAAAAAAAGGGACGTCTTCCGGATGACCTGCAGGACCGATTTCATCCAATCGTTCTCTTCCTTGTTCAGGAATTCCGAGTGAACCATCAGAAAACGCAGCAGGTCCATACGGGTTTCGGGCTTTTTTTGAAGGCTTTTCTGGTAGACCGCCTTGAATTCGGGGTGCTTCAACTCGGTATCCGCCAGAAAAGTTTCCTCACCGTGCTGTCCATAATCCCGTATGCATTGGTTGTACCGCTCGATTTCCTTGATGTAGTCGGTGATGTTGACCTTCTTGAGGGACTGAAGAAAGACATCGAAATAAAAATTGATCGGGCCTGAGCCGGAGGCCGCTGACGGCGGTTGAACCCGCGACAGTTCACCGTGAAAGGAGACCAGGTTGTCGATGCCTCTGGCGAATTCGATGACATAATCGACCCATCGGCCTTTTTCCGACCGCAACCGGGCGATCAGTCGTTTGTCCGACAGGGCCTCTCCGGTGAAGTCATAATCGTGGGTATGCTGAAAAAGCAGGTTGTTCTGAAAAAAGTCGATATGCCCGATGACGTGATAGAAGATCATCACATTGAGCCAGTCGGGGTTGTTGTCATTGTAAAAGGAGATGGGCGGCCGCGTGTTGATCACGGTCTCATAAGGGTTTCCAGGATAAAGTTCGTATTTTCCCTTTCCCTTGAGGACTTCGACATCGTGAACCCAATAATCGTACAGGGTGGGGATCATGATCTTGGGTGACAGTTCCAGGAGATCCCGGTTGGTTACGATATACTCGAGGGTGTCGTCCTGAAAGCGCAGCCCGGCGTCCCTCGCCCGCTGTTTGCACCCTTCCATAATTTTTTTTGCATGCTGGCCGATGAGTTCCATGGATCATCCTTCTCCCGGGTAGAGGTCGTTGTCAGCAGGAGGCGATCATACCGCCGCCATGGAGATCAATGTCTTGATGCCTTCAATGATCCGGGCTTCGTCGGCATCCTGCTTCATGACATCCATTCGGATCAGACCGGGTTTGTCCTTCAGCAATCCCGATCGGTTGAGATATTTTTCCACTTCGCTTTCGTCGCTGCTCATGCCGTGCCGGGCGACAGTGACGCCTACACGGTTGGCGTAACGCAGCATGCGTTCGATTTCCGGAAGGGTTTCCCTGCCGTCCGTATCCCAATCGTCTCCGTCCGTTCCATGGAAGACATAGATATTATAGTCCTTCACCAGATTCTCCTTATCGACGATCTCATTGACGAGGCGATAGGCGGCGGCGACTTTTGTGCCGCCGGCGACCCGGGTGTTGTAGTAGGTATAGAAATCGGACACCTCGACGGCATCGGTGTCGTGAAGGATAAATCGCGATTCCACCTGTTTTTCATACTGGTAGAGGAGCCAGCTGTAGATCAGAACGTGCTGGGAGACGATCAGCTCAGTGGGTTTTCCGGTCATGGATCCCGAGTAGTCTCTCAGGAAAAAGACCATGGCCTGGGATTCGTAGTCCTTTTCCCGGGAGAGAATTCGATAGATCCGGTCGGTGGGCGAGATCAGAAACCGGGTGGGGTCGATATCGGACACGTCCGGCAGATTCCCGAGATGGATATTGGTTTCCAGAATTTGCCGAAGCGTGGCCTTTTTGTCCAGATGCTGTCCAAACCCCCTGTTTCGATCGGTCATGTCGTAGGTGTATCGGGTGAGGGACCGCTTTTTACCTTTATCCTTGAGGTTGGGCAGCTCGAATTTCTCCGTCAGGATCCTGCCGAGGTCGTAGGCGCTCGATTCCATTTCGTGGGGGCCGCCGGCGCCTTCGCCGGGTCCGGCGCCGGCGCCTTCGGGCGAGCGAACGGGCTGTTCACCGATGACCTCACCTTCTTCCCCCTCTCCGGACCCGCCAGACTGCTCCTCCTCGTTGGGGACGCGAATACTGTCGTGGATGAATTTTTCCTCGACGGTGGTGGGGACGACGACAATCTTGTCCTTGCCGCCCTTGCCGGGTTTCACCAACCGTCCGATCCGGATCTTCCTCGGAAATCCGTCTTTTTCTCGAAGCTTGTCCCGTTCCAGGAGCTCGTCAAGGGATCTCAGACAGGTCGTGGCGCTTACATGGGGGGGCGTCATGTCCTGGAGTTCGAAGAGATCGGCATATTCATAAAGGGTGTCCCGACCGGGGGGAAATCCCCTGTTCGTTCGGGCCGGGGGATCGGAGGGCGTTTCGTGGGAAAGATCGCCGTTCAGTTCCCGGAGAATCCCATCCTCGCGATGGGGGGAGAGCCCCTTGGCTTTGAGCCGCTCGTAGTATGCCTTCAGTCGTTGTTCCATGATGGTTGTCCTGTCGTTGTTCCCTGCCGCCGCCTGTCGCGGATAAAGATTTGGTTAACAGCGAACTACTTTTCATCTTCCTGGGTGCAGAAGTATTCAATGGTTTTCTGGGCGCAGGTCATGCAGTAACCGAGCTTGTTCAGCATGGTGTCGACCATACGGTCGTATAGCTTCTGGTTCTCTTCATTGGTGCGGTTCGCGAGGGCCCCGATGAGACTGCCCGCACCGGCAATGTCGGATTTGAGTCGGACGTCGGTCACTGCCTTCACGAGTTCCAGGTTATCCATGAAGTCATAGTTGGGGTCGACGGTAATCTTCTGGCCGTAGATCTTGCGGATGGACGTCCTGAAACTCTCGCGGTGCTCCTCGGTTTTCAGTCCCAGGCGATCTTCCACGCTCTGGATGTAGCGTTCGTCGATCTTGAGCGCTTTGAGTTCCCTGGATTGGGGATCCTTGTATTTCCACATCTTGTCGGGGCCCAGATTTTCCGCATCGATGCCGATGATCATGTTGACGTAGTTCATGACGTCCTTTCGGATGGCCATGGGTTCGTCCATATAGGCATTGAACATCTCCGTCATGATCCGCTCGCGGTAAAGCCCTTTGGCAATCTTGAGGTCCTCCAGAAACTTGCTCCGGTCGTTGGCGTCCGATACGTAATCGAGGACGATACGCTCGAGGCACTTGAAGATATCATAAGCGAACATGCATTGGCCTTCGTTGGTCTCCGAACTCTCGATGAGGAGTTGAAGCGCCCGGCCGAGGTTTCGCTGACCGAGGCCTTTCTGACCGAACCGCTTGATGATGTCCGGATCCTGATTGAGGGTGTCGATGACCTCGGCAAGTGCCTTGATGCTTTTTTCGCCGGCCACCTCTCCCGCCGCCAGCTTCATCGTCTCGATGGGCGTCAGCTTTTCGGACCGGGGCAGCCGGGTGAGAACAACGCCCACCGATGTGGCATAGTTGAGGTTGGGGTCCTGATGAAGACTTTCGCGGCTCAAGGTGGTTTTGGCTTCGCTGCCGATGGAATAGGCGGTCAGTTCGCTCTGGAGTTTGTAGTTGGTGTTGTGGGAGACATAGCAGATGCGGCACCGATCGACGATGGGAGCTTCCTCCTTTTCCGCCAGAAACCGATTGAACTCGGAGTTGTTGCTGGTGGCGATGATAAGCGTATCGATGGGCCATTTGTAGCCGTCGATCTCGATGTTGCGGTTTTGGATGACCCCCAGATAGACCTGGACCAGGTCCTTCTTGTTCTTGTAGATCTCATCGCTGAAATGAATTCCGCCCCCCGCAACCCGAGCCAGTGCTCCCCTCCGCAGATCGAATCGGTAGGGATTGTTGGTGTCGGTGATGTGCAGGAGGCGCTGGATCGACTCCTCCCCTAAAAGATCCACCGCTGAAGAGGTGATTTTATCCTTGGCGGGATATTTGCCGGTGATGGTGCCGAGACTCTCCACCAGGGGGACGGGGATGATCTGAACGAAATCGAGCATTCGGTCCAGGTCGCCGTCGCAATAATTGCGGATGTCGTTCCAGATGTATCCGCTGCAGGCCCCCATGGGGCGGTAATTGTCATACAGCGTTTCGATCTCGTCATCCGAGAAACCGATTTCGCGCGATAGAAAGGCCCGGTTTTCATCCGGATCGTCAAAGAGGTTCATCCCCAGAATGACGGGATCCTCGTATGTCTGGGATTCAATGACGCTGATCCGGCCGTAGCTTCCCAGCTGATCTATGTTCATGAAACGGAAGGTGTACTTTCGGTTTTCGGGTTTGGAAAGGAATTCACGGTATTTTGCACAGACAAAATCGACCAGGAAGGTCTTCCCGTTGCCCGGCTCCCCCACCAGGACATACGCCATCTCCTTGGAAGATCCGCCTTCAGCGGCATCTTTGACATAGGAGACAAAACTGTTGATTTCATCGTACATGCCGATAACATGCTTCTTCCCTGTCCTGAAGATATTGAAATCATATGTAGTTTTACCGTTGACCACGACTTTCTTGATTTCGTTGTCCAATATCATTCGGGCGACGCCCTGGAAGGCATTTTCGAAACGGCGGCTTCCCTCTTTGACCGCTGTAAGATGATGTCGGAGCGTGTTCTTGTCTGTACTCGCCATGATGTCCTCCTGTGTCTGGCGGATGGGGAGAGGGGCGACCAGAGATTCCCTTATCCGGATGGTTTTTTAAGGATCACTCTGCCGTCACCGAACCGGCAGATGCATGCAATCTAAGGAAAATAAAAGGAAAATAAGTTCTTATATTAATAGTATAATGGCCGGGAGATGGAATGCAACACAAAACTTCGGAAAGGAAAACCGTCGGATATTTTTTGACAAAAAACAGCAGCAGAAGTAGTATACTGAATATTTATACATGACCGAATCACGATGGTTCGGCGGTTTTGCCCGGACCATTTCCCCACACTCAGGACCGGTTCGAGATCGAGCCATTTTTGTTCTACCTCAATATGCATGGAAAGGTTGGCCGCAGGAATTCTCGGCGCATTTTGACGGGAAAATCGGGCAAAAGGGGCACGCCTCAGACAGGTCTTACAAAAGAGAGAGGCCCTTTTGGACGCTAACGACAAACGATACATCATCGGCATAGACCTGGGAACCACCAATTCCGCCGTCTCCTATGTGGACATGGCGGCGGAGAACGGCGATTCGTCGCGGATCAGACTCTTCCAGATCCCCCAGTTGACCGGTGCGGGAGAATTTTCACGGCTGCCGGTGCTCCCCTCCTTTTTGTATATCCCCGGTGACTACGACATTTCCAAATCGGCCATCACTATCCCCTGGAAAACCGAGGACGACAATTTCGTAGGGGCCTTTTCCCGGGATCACGGTGCTTCGGTGCCGGCCCGATTGGTCTCCTCCGCGAAAAGCTGGCTCTGCCACGACAAGGCGGATCGGCACGCCAGGATTCTGCCCTGGGGCGCCGAAGCGGATGTAAACAAGGTATCTCCGGTGACGGCTACGGCCTATTTTTTGAAACACATCCGAAACGCCTGGAATCACGCCATGGGGGATGAGGTTGAACTGTACATGGAGAATCAGTTCGTCACCCTCACCGTTCCCGCTTCCTTTGACGAAGTGGCGCGGGATATGACCCTGGAGGCTGCGGCCCTGGCGGGCTTCGGCCCGGTAACGCTTCTGGAAGAGCCGTTGGCGGCCTTTTACAGCTGGTTGACGCGGCACGAAAAGGACTGGGACGATCATGTCAAACCGGATGAACTGATCCTGGTTTGCGATGTCGGCGGCGGAACGACGGACTTCACCCTCATCACCCTGAGAGAGGTGGACGGAAGTCCCCGTTTTGAAAGGATTGCCGTAGGGGATCATCTGATCCTTGGCGGCGACAACATCGATCTTGCCCTGGCACGGCACGCGGAGGCCGTGCTTTTCCGTAGGAAAACCAGGGGATCGCTCACAGGCGATCGATGGAAGATGCTGTGTCATCAATGCCGTCAGGCCAAGGAAATGCTTCTGGACGGTCTTGGGGAATCGCGGAAAATCACGCTCATGGGGAAGGGGCGGAAAGTCATCGGTGACGTCCTTACAACCGAGCTTGGGCGGAAGGAGGTCGAACACATTGTTCTGGAAGGGTTTTTCCCTGTCGTGGATCGAACGGACGAACGAAAGGCGATGTCGCGGAAAGGCATCACCGAGTTCGGCCTGCCCTATGAGCCGGAACCGGCGATCACCCGTCACATGGGCTGGTTTCTGGAGCATCACGGTGAGGATGTTATGAAGGCTCTCGGCCGAAACAGCCCTGCCCCGGACCTGATCCTGTTCAACGGCGGATCACTCAAGTCCCGGGTGATTCAGGATCGCATTCGGGAAGCGCTCCGACACTGGTTCGGGATATCCGACACAGCGCTGCCTCGGGTACTCGCGAATCCCAACCCCGACACGGCCGTCGCCCTGGGAGCGGCCTATTACGGACTGGTCAGGGCCGGTCGCGGGGTTCGGGTGGGGAGCGGCAGTGCGCGTGCGTATTACATGGGGGTACGAACGGATTCCCCTCGGCAGGAAGCGGTCTGCATTGTCGAGCGGGGGCTGGACGAAGGGAGCCGCATCATTCTGGAGGACCGAACCTTTGAGGTGCTGACCAATCAGCCGGTCTTTTTCGAAGTGTTCAGCTCGAGCTTTCGTTCCGGAGACAAGGCGGGAGACCTTGTCGTGGTGGACGACACATTGACCCCCCTTCCACCGCTTCGGACTGTCATCCAGTTCGGCAAAAAGGGTGCGGAAAAATTGATTCCAGTCGATGTCGAAGCGGAATATACCGAGGTTGGGACCTTGGGGATCTGGTGCCGATCCCGAATCAGTGATCACCGCTGGCAGCTTCGATTTCAGTTGCGGGATGCGGGGGCCGCCGCCGACGTTTCAGAGACGGAGGTTTTCGACGAATCGGTCGTGGATGCGGTGTGCCGAAAGATTGAAAATGCATTTTCAAGCGACGCCGACCCCAAGGCATTGACCGCTCTGGTGAAGGATATCGGCGGCATGATCGATCGGCCCCGGGATCAATGGCCCCTGACTCTCATCCGAAAGATGGCAGATGCACTGCTTGGCCGAGTTTCCGCAAGGGGCGCCAGACATCTGGCGGAGAGCCGTTGGCTCAATCTTCTGGGATACTGCCTGCGGCCGGGTATGGGGGACGGTTTCGACGAACATCGCATCAGGAAGCTCTGGAAAATTTACAAGGGCGGTCCCATTCATGGAAACAACCCTCAGGTCAGGTCCGAGTGGTGGATCATGTGGCGGCGGGTGGCCGGCGGACTCAAGCCTGGCCAACAGCGACAGTTCATTCAGGATTTGACGCCGGTAATGTTTCCGAAAAAGGAGGCGCGGGTCAGGGTGGCCCCTCAGGAGTATCTGGAGATCTGGATGGCCGTTGCAAACATGGAACTCCTGCTTGTCAAGGATAAAATTAAATGGGGTCGTAAATTGCTTTCCGAGTTGAACGACCGAAAGGCGATGCCCCAGCATTTCTGGTCTCTTTCCCGCATGGGGGCCCGAGATCTCCTTTACGGCCCCGTCGATCGCGTCATCCCTCCCGACGAGGCTGCCCGCTGGATTGCCGCGGTTTTGGATCGGGACTGGCCGGATCCACGGTCTGCGCTCCTTGCAGCGGCCCAGATGTCCCGGAAAACCGGGGACCGTATACGGGACGTGGATGACGGAACGACTCGGCGAGTGATCGATGCCCTTGCTCGGAACGGGGCTTCGGCGGACGATCTCCGGCCCCTCAGGGAAGTCGTTCCCATGAAGCAGCAGGAAATCAACACGGTTTTCGGGGAAGCGCTGCCGACGGGCATCGTTCTTCGTGCCGAAGGCTCGAAATGAACGGTTCGGATCGGAAAGCCTTTATGCCGTGAGGTCTGCGATGAAGTCTCCGATGACCCGGTGAACCCGGTGGGCGCCGTCGCCGGCGAGGATGACGTGTCGGTCGAAGTTGAACAGGATATACGTCTTGTTTTCGGAGCCGATGAGATCGAAGATTCGTTTCGATTCACCGGGGAAGGCAATAGGGTCCCGGTGGGAGTGGATCAGGAGGGCCGGAATATCGATACCCGGCAGCTTCTGATCCAGCCGCTCCATGAGTCGTTCGATTTCACGGATTCCCGATACCGGATTCCGGCTGTAGTTTGTAAGGGGGTTTTCCGGCAGGTTCTCGATGAATTCCTTTTCCCGATCCGCATTGCCCCGCACCCTTTTCACAAGCAGGTTCCAGAAGTCCAATGCCATATTTTTCTTCAAGTAGGGATCATGCAGCCTTCGGGGAGGACAGACGGCAAAAACCCCCTGAACGCCTTCGTTCCGCGACACCAGATCCAGAGCCAGCGCCGCGCCGGTGGAAAATCCACCGACAACCACCCGTTTGCACAGGCTGCGGACAACGGCAAAGCCCGCATCGACGGCGTTGAGCCAGTCCGAGTAGGTACGCGTGGCCAGATCATCGGGTGAAGTGCCGTGTCCTCTGAGGCGTGCGACATAAACTGTTATGCCCTTGCTGCCGAGATACCCGGCGAGCTCCGCCATTTCAATGGGAGCCGACATGTATCCGTGGATCAGAAGAACGCCGATCCCGCTGCCTTTTCCTCTGACCAGATAGGGCATGCCGACCTCTTTAGGACGCGACTCGCCGTCCACGAAAAAGGTTTCATACTCCTGCTCGTAGAGCGACTCGGCCTGTCTGATCAGATAGGCTGCCGTGCGGCGCCTGATCCAGAATTCCGGTAAAAAGGCGATGGGTCGGATTTTACGCTGAAGTCGTTCCAACGGTTCCACCTCGTTGGCCATCACGGCAATCGGGTTGTCGACCCGAATCTGATGGAAGTTGAATATAGGGGTTGAAAAGGGTTTCTTTTTGACGAGATAGGGACCTTGACGAGCGAGAACACCCTTCGCGACGGCGATGGTGATAAAGTCGCCGAACTTGCCGTAACGGTCGTCGGTAAGAAGATGGACCTGATCAGTCTCAAAGCTGTGGTGGAAGAAGATCTCGAGGCCTTTCAGATTGAGCTGCGTCGCGAGAAACAGGCGGCGTTTCAGATCGTCGATGCGGATTCGTCGGAAAGGCATGTGGCGGATGATGGAGGCCGCCAGATGATCGTGATTCACGGTGGTCATCCGGTAAATGCTTCTCATGTAGCGTTCCATGATTTTCGCGGCCGATTTCCTGAGAATCTTTGCGGAAGGGATGGGATTGTCGAAGCTGATGTAACCCGGTGTTTCGATATCCCGTTGAACGGTGGGATGGTCGAGATAGATGCCGACATCGATGGGCGCACCGAACCGGATGTCGACGTCCACACCGGAAAGGAGCATGGACCCTTCGGTCATCAGCTCTTCCACGGCCCGTTCGTCCAGGTCCTCCACAAAGGTGACGGCTAGTCTGCTGAGCAGGTTTTCATGGGCGCGCAAGGGGTAATAGGTGATGTTGACGGGGACGATATAGGTCCGTCGTTCCAGCATCGGCGCAAGGGCGTCGATTTCGAAGAGCGACATCAGGCGCCGGGCTTCTTCGGGCGATGTCGCGCCGATTTTCCCCATGCGCCGCCGGTAGAATTCGGTTCTGAGCGCCAGGCTGGCGGCTCCGGTATGGGGCCGGTGTTTGCCTGTCTCGCTCAGGATCATGTAGCGGCCCCGGTGGACGATCTTCTTGTTTTTGACCATCCGACCTTCGGGGAAGATGATCCAGGCGGCGTCTCCCTTGAGCAGGGTTTTGAGGATCAGGCAGTCCCGATCCGGATCACGGGTGGAAATGGCGCCCACATAGTCCAGGTAGGTCTTGAGCCCTCCCTTGAAAAGAGCGGCGTCCGCCAGCGACCATACGGGAACGCCTCCCGTGAGTTTGTAGATATAGCTGGGGAGGATCATGGTTTCGATGCGTGTGAAGTGATTCACTGTAAAGATGATCGACCCTCTGGGAATGTTTTCCGTTCCGTGAACATGGATATTGGCCCTGGAGAGGCTGGAAAGGGTCTTGATGGCAAGGCCCGTTGTCAGGTATGCGAATCGATTCATGGGTTCATTGACATGTCGTGGCGATGGTAATCTATCAGGTTTCGATTGACATGGGCTTACGTTGGGATTATCGTATAACGCTTTGAATTAAAAATAAAGTACTTTCGGAGGTCGTCCATGTATTCTAAGATATTGATTCTTCGCTTTCCACGCGAGGTCGCCCATAAGCCCATCGTTTGTCACCTGGTCAAGGATTACGATCTCATGTTCAATATCCTGAACGCTCAGGTCCTTCCCCGCAAGGAAGGCATTCTGGTGCTTGAGCTCTATGGCGAGAAAAAGAATTTCAAGTCCGGTGTGAGCTTTTTGAAAGATCAGGGCGTCAAGGTGACCAACGCCGATCAGGAGGTCAAACGGCTGGAGGAGCGATGCACCCATTGCGGCGCCTGTACGGCGGTTTGCCCCACCGGCGCCCTCCATATCCGGCGTCCGGAGATGCGTGTTGAATTTGAAGAACAAAAGTGCAGCGTCTGCGAGTTGTGCATCACCGCCTGTCCCACCCGTGCCATGAGGATCCGTCCCACCAATAAGATGTTTTTTGAATGAAACCCAGAACAGCCATCGCCATAAGCGGTGGGATCGACTCACTTGTGGCGGCAAGTCTTCTCCAGGAGCGTGGTCACCGCCTTATGGGTATCCATTTTTTTACCGGATATCAGGATCTCTCCATGGAACAGGTGCAGGGGGCGGCCCGACAGCTGAATATCCCTCTGGAAATCGTGGACGTCGGCGACCTGTTTCATCGGAGGGTGGTCGACTATTTCGTCACGACCTACCAAAAGGGGCTGACCCCCAATCCATGCCTCGTCTGCAACCCCGATGTCAAGTTTGGCGCCGTCATGACGATCGCCCGGCAGATGGGCGCCGATTGGATGGCTACGGGTCATTACGCCCGAATCCGGCGGTATCCGGACGGGACATGCCGTTTGTTCAAAGGCAGGGACAGCCGAAAGGACCAATCCTATTTCCTGGCGTTTCTGTCCCAGGTTCAGCTGTCGCGCGCCCTTTTCCCCCTGGGGAGCATGACCAAGACGGCGGTGCGGCGGTTGGGGGCTGAAAGAGGGCTTTCGCCGATCGAAGGCCGCGAGAGCCAGGATGTCTGTTTCATCAAGGGATCCTGCCGGAAATTTCTGGTGGAGCGGGGTGGGATCGAGCCTCGCCCGGGGCCGATTTCGGATGTGCACGGCCGGATCATCGGTACCCATTCGGGGCTTCATCAGTTCACTGTGGGGCAGCGCAAAGGCATCAACTGTCCGGCTTCGGAGCCTTATTACGTGATCGATACAGTTCCCGGGGAGAACCGTCTGGTGGTGGGGTTCAGGACCGAGATGGGCGTCTCCCGATGCCGTCTTTCCAGCATCCGATGGATTGGGCGTCCCCCTTCGGGGAGAATCCGTTTGAGGGCTCGAATCCGATATCGGCATCAGGCGGTGCCGGCGACGTTCGAACCGGATGACAGGGGTGGCGGAACGCTTCTTTTCGACGCGCCTGAACCGGCCGTAACCCCCGGTCAGGGTGCTGTTTTCTACAGAGAAAGCGAGGTGTTGGGGGGCGGTTGGATTGAGAGGTACCGTTGAAATCGTTTAAAATCATTACCCTGGGCTGCAAGGTCAATCAATGCGAATCCGAATCCCTGGGGGTTGCCCTCAGGGAGGCAGACTGGTGGCCGGCCCCTGAAGACTGGCCGGCAGGGCTTTGTATCATCAATACCTGCACTGTGACGGGAAAAGCTTCCATGCAGTCGCGCCAGGCCGTTCGCCAGGCCGTTCGAGCCAATCCCGGCGCTTTTATCGTCGTGACGGGCTGCTATGCCCAGACGGAAGCCGAAGCACTCAAGAAAATCGAAGGGGTCGATTTCATCGTGGGCCACGGCGACAAGCACCGCATCGCTGAGATTGTGGACGTTTATCTCAAGGACGCTTCGACGCCCCGCCGTTTCGAAACGGATGTGGATCCGGCGCCTGAATTTCAGGCGATGAAAACCCTCTCGCCCATGGTTCTCAGGCGTGATGTCGCGGACGCACGGGGATTCGATCCGATGCCTGCCGCTCCCAACGGCAACCGCACCCGGCCTTCGCTGAAGATCCAGGACGGCTGTGATGCCTTTTGCACCTACTGTATCGTGCCCTATGCCCGGGGCCGCAGTCGAAGCATGCCGCTTTCGGAGGTGATGGAGAGCATCGCAAGGCTTTCGGCGGCAGGGTACCGTGAGGTCGTCCTTTCCGGCATCCACCTGGGATGTTACGGACGGGATCTTGAGCCGTCTGCGGATCTTCCGACACTGCTCCGACGGATCGACGATGAAGCCGTCATCGATCGGGTCCGGTTGAGCTCCATCGAGCCCCTTGAGCTGTCCGCGGATATCGTGGACCGGGTGGCCGCTTCGGAGCGATTCTGCCCCCATTTTCATGTTCCGCTCCAGAGCGGGGATAACGGTGTCTTGCGTCGCATGCATCGGCCCTATACGCGAGACGTCTTCGAGAAGATAGTTGTGAGAATAGACGATGAAATCCCTCACGCCGCTATCGGCGCGGATGTGCTTATCGGGTTCCCCGGCGAGAGTGAGGCGGCTTTCAGAAATACCTATGAAACCGTGAAAAACCTGCCCATCAGCTATCTCCACGTCTTCCCTTTCTCGGCGAGAAAAGGCACTCCCGCCGCCCGTTATCCGGATCCGGTCCCGATCGATGCGATCAAGGACCGGTGTCGTCGCATGCGGGATCTGGGGAGTATTAAGCGCAAGGCGTTTTATCGGCGTTTTCTGGGACGGACCGTCACTGTTCTCGTGGAAAATGAGCGGGATGCTGAAACAGGGTTGTTGAAAGGGATGAGTTCAAATTATCTGAAGGTGATGCTGGAAGGGGGCGACGGTCTGAAAAACTGTATCGTACCCGTTGTTGTCGAACGGGTATGGCCGGGCAAGCTGGTATTCGGTCGTCTGATGAATGACCTGCCCCCTCGATAAACGCGTCTGTCTCAGGAATCTATTTTTCCTTCTCCTCGTCGTATCCCATTGGAACCGAATCAGCCGGCTGTTCCGGCGCCTTGCCCTCCGGCGCATCGCCATGGGAAGCGCCGGGCTCGGTATCGGCCGCCGGCTTTGAAGGGCCTTTCGGGCCAAACATATTCGTTTCCGGGGTCTCGACCCTGAGATCCACCTCGTCCGCAGGTTCTATTTCCTGAGGGACGGGACCGAAGGGGTAGGGCTTCTGGGTTTCGCAAAGTGCGATGAAGCGCAACATCCTGTAGATGTATACCGTCAAGCGATGATTCAGGCTTTTGATGGCGCCGTTGGGCTGGGTCAGGATGATGAGCACGATGCCTTGAAGGAGCGTGAGAACGAGAAACGCAAAGGCGACCATGCCGGTAAGGATGGCGTAGAGGGCGGCGAAACAGAAATAGATCCCGATTTTTTTCCGGGCCAGGATGAAATTCAAGCATGCGTTCAACACGGCAAAAAGAACCGCTTTGACCTGATCCATGAGGATGCCTCCTTTTGTAGGTGTGATCGGTAAGAATGTGTATGGGAAATAACAGATTATCCCCAGAGGGTCAACATGTCAAAATCGATTCCGCATATTCCTTCATTTCCCGGTTCCGATCTTCGTCGGGAAGTTGTTCCGTCAAAGCCGACGGAGGAAAAGGGAGCCGCCGGAAGAGCTTCTCTTCCAGGCTCACGGTTTCTTCCCAGATGATGTTCAAACGGTCCCGTAACTCGGGCGTTTTGCCGTAACGCTCCAGGATGTAGGCCATTCGCTCGTCCAAGGGCGCGATCCGGTCATGGATGACCCGCTTGTCCGCATAGTTGACAATCTCGGCTTCGGAGACAGGTCCGGTCGGGTGGAAAGTGTCCAGACGAACGTGTTGGCGGACGACGGCCGCCACTTCGGGGAACCCCTTTCCCGAAAGATATACGCCGCCGCTTTCCGCATGGCGCTCGCCGGTGGTGAGACTTCGGGTCTTGGTGATGTCGTGGAGCAGGGCGCCGGCAAGAACGATGCTCCGGTTGAGACAGCCGGCCTGACCCTGGAGACTGTCGGCGATCAGGAGGGCCACCCGGCAGACCTGGATGGAGTGGGCAACGATGTGGTCAAGTGTTCCGGCTGAATGAATCAATCCGAAACATTCATGTTTGGATGGAACGATCATTATCGGCTCCAATGCTGCTGTCGGGAGGCGTTTTTCGCTGAACTTCAATTGGTCAGACTCTGAATCGGTGCGGGGATGCGGCCGCCGTGGCGGATAAAGCGGTTGGGCCCGGGGATGTTTTTCACCGGCATGATGATCGACTCCCCCAGCAGTCCACCGAAACAGGCCCGCTCCCCGGCCTTTTTTCCCGGCACCGGGATCAGGCGGGTGGCCGTGGTTTTTTTGTTGATGACCCCGATGGCCATCTCGTCGGCCATGATGGCGGCGATGGTGTCTTCGCTGGTATCCCCGGGAATGGCAACCATGTCCAGCCCGACGGAACAGACGCTGGTGATGGCCTCCAGTTTTTCGATGGTGAGGTGACCTTCCTCGGCCGCCTTGGAAATGTTGAGATCCTCACTGACCGGCACGAAGGCCCCGCTCATGCCGCCGACGTAAGAACTGGCGAAAGCCCCGCCTTTCTTAACCGCGTCGTTCAGGAGGGCCAGGGCCGCCGTAGTGCCGGGCACACCGATGCTGAGCAAGCCCAGACTCTGGAAAATTTCTCCCACGCTGTCTCCCACGTTGGGTGTCGGTGCCAGAGAAAGGTCGACCACACCGAATTGAGTGCCCAACTGTTCGGCCACCTCCCGGCCGATCAGTTCGCCGATGCGCGTGACCTTGTAGGCGGTTCGCTTAATCTCTTCGGAGATCAGGCCAAGGGGCATGTCCGGACGGGTTGAGAGTGCACGATCAACAGCTTTTTTGACGACACCGGGTCCGCTGACCCCTACATTGATGACAGCGTCCGGTTCACCGATGCCCAGATAGGCGCCCGCCATAAAAGGCGTGTCCTGGGGAATGTTGGCGAAGACACAGAGTTTGGCGCAGGCGATCCCGTCCCGATCCGCGGTCATTTCCGCAGCCTTTTTGATGATCTGTCCCATGAGCAGGACGGCGTCCATATTGATGCCGGCCTTGGATGATGCGACATTGACGGACGCACAGACACGGTCGGTCTCGGTCAGGGCCTGGGGAACGGCGGCGATGAGGGCACGATCGCCTTTGGCCATGCCTTTTTCGACCAGCGCGGAGAACCCGCCGATAAAGTCGACGTTGGCTTTCCCGGCAATCTGGTCGAGAGTGTGGGCGATCTCCACCATCTCCCCGGCGGAAAAAGCCGCACCGACCGCCGCCACCGGGCTGATGGCGATCCGTTTGTTGACTACGGGGATGCCGTATTTGTCGCCGACCTCGTTGCACGTCTCCACCAGGTTCTCCGCAAGCCCGAGAATGCGGTCCTGGATTTTCCGTTTGAATTCAGCGAGATTGTGACCCGCGCAGTCAAAGAGATTGATGCCCAGGGTCACGGTGCGAACATCCAGATGCTCGTTTCGGAGCATTTCAATTGTGGAAAGAATCTCTCTTTGGGTTAACATCACATTGACCTTGATTTAAGATTGTTTCGGGAGGGCAGGCCGCACCTTGAGGATGATTTCTTTCCGTATCTGGACGGTCCCCGGTTTGGCACCTCTCGGTTTGGAGACATACCGGGCCTGAGTGCAGGCGACGGGTACAATACCGCCGTTTCGAGCCTTGCTGTGGTAGGCGGCGACGGCGGCAGCCCGGCGAAGGGTTTCGCGGTCCGGTTCACGATTGTCCGTGACCCGTAACACTACATGACTGCCGGGAACCCCCCGCACATGAAACCACCAGTCGTTCGGTGCGGCCAGCTTGATGCTGAGCGTGTCATTGTCTGTATCCGATCGACCGGCCAGAACAACCCAGTCACCGGCCAGCCGGTACTCGTAAAGTCGGGGTGCAATTTTTTGAAAGGAAGCCTCGAATTTCATGATAGGGGCTCGGGTGCCTCGGTCAACAATCCGATGATGTATCGAAAGAGCTGTTTCGATGCCCGTGTCCTCACTGCAGGGCGTCCCGTTGTCTGGGCGTTTCGTAACATTTGCCGGACTCGTCGACGGTCCATCGCTGGGAATGCTGTTGCCATGGCTGTTACTGCGGCGTCGCCCTCAGCCAGGAGCCGTTCCCGCCAGGATTCGGCGTTTTTGAACCGAAGGATTTCATCGTAACAGCGTTGATCCAGCCGGTCCAAGCCTTCCCGAATGGGATCGGAATCCACCTCCCGCATCAGCGCTCCGATCCGTTGAATCTGTCGTCGTCGTGCGCCATGGCGGGTCAGCGTACCGGCAAAAATCACCGCCTCACGAAGCTCCGGCGGCAGCGACAATCGATCGATTTGTTGGCGCGATAACGCCACGAGGCGTTCACCAAGGTTCTGAAGCTCGATCATTTCCCGTTTTCGCCTGGACTTGCTCGGCGGCGTCTCTTTGTGAAGAAAACGGTCGCCGTTTTCAAGAGGGGTGTTATCGGTCACGCGACCAACCATACCGCCCGCCGGGTTGTCTTGGACAGAACCTGGTTGGAGACCCTTCCCAGATAGAAGGCGCGCTCGGTGCCGCGCCGTCCGATAACCACGGTACCGTAGTCTCCCTTTTGAATTTCCTCCAAAATGGCGTCGCCGATGCTGAAACGGGGTTTGGTCTGCCGGACGATGACCTGCTCCCTGGCGATGCCGGCATCGATGAACTTCTTCTCGACGACGGATAGAAATTGATCGATACATTTTTTGTCGCTCTGGAGAATCGCGGATTCCAGATCCTCTTCATCGGTAATGTAATCGAGCCGGCAGTAATCCTTGAGTCTCGGTGTGACATGGAAAAGGGTGATGGTCGCATGGGGATTGTTGCGGAAGATGAAGCTTACATGATCCACTGCCCGGAACGCGCTCTCGGAGCCGTCGACCGCCACAAGGACGCGACGGGAGGTCACCTTGCCGTCCACGATCCAGAGGGGAATGACCTGTGAGTGCTCGACGAGTTTGGTGGTCAGGCTGCCCATGAAGACCTCCTGCATTTTGGTGAGACCGCGCCGTCCTACGACCACGGCGTCATAATGCTTTTTCTGGGCAAACTCGATAATGTCCTTGGCAAGCCCGAGGTTACGGGGAGCGGTTTTGCTCTCGATATGGGTTTCATCGATGCCTTCATCCACCATCAAATTCTTATATTTTTCCAGCAGAGCATGCGCGTTCTGGGCATTTTTCTTTTTGATTTTTTCAATGGCCGATTGGGCTCTTACGTTGATTCTGGCCTCGTCGTGAAGAAATTGGGAAATCTGGGGCTGAACATGGAAAAGGGTGTAGGTGAGTTGGTTGACCCGAGGTGCGATATCGATGACATATTGAATCGCATTTTTGGCATGTTTGGATTCATCCACGGCCAGTAGTATTTTTTTTTCCATAGCTCCCTCAATCCTTGTCTGACGGCTCCACAAAAAGCCCGGTTGTTGTCTTACGCATATCCCTCGTCATTGGAATGGACTGAAACTATCTCGCATTTTTTGGGGGATTGTAAACCTATATTCAACTCTTTCAAAACGTCTGGAAATTGACTTTTTATGAACACGTCAGGTCCGTCTCGAGAAACGTGCCGAAGCGGCCGGATGCCTGGCGGTCGTCAATCATCCGGGGTTATCCAGACGATATGACTCTTGTTGAGGATAAAAAAGGAATTTCTACCCTGTGCACTCACATCGAAAAGAATAATAAACGGACTGACCCCCTTCAGAAAAAAGTCGCTCATCCGATCCGCGGGAACAGCCTCGCTGTTCAGATTGATCTTGCCGCGAAAAATCGTTCCATCGGCCAGCTTGACCCGGACCCGTTGGGCTTTGATCTCCTGCCATTTTTCGTTACTGTGGATACCGTCGGCTTCACTCATACCACTGCTCCAGATAAGGATCGGCTTGCGTCCGCGCTGTGTTGAAACAGCCCGCCTCGAAAAGGCAACCGCAAATTCGGGTCTCTCGTCGCTTTTGTCTGACAGTCTGGACCTGAATTCCAGCTATCCATTATCATACCAGAAATAGACCGGGATTCAAACCGGAACCCTCAAATTCGGTTGATGGTCTCGAAGATACGCCGGTGCTGAATGCTGAGGTGAAGACCCAGTTCGGCTGCTTTACGGGTCAGCTGCTCCGTCATTTTCGCCCGATCCGTTTCCAAGGGGATGCATACTTCATAGATCATGATGTTTCGGGTCGGATCATTGCCGCCTTTAAACACGGCCTGAAGGTTGGTCACATTGACGCCGTGCTCGGCGATAATCGCTGTGACGGCGGCGACAAGACCCTTTCGATCCGGACCCTGGGTGGTGATAACGAACGGATCGCCGGCCGGCGAAGCCGGGGGTGCCGGCTTCAGATCCTTGATGTAGACATGCAGGCCGAGATCCTCCGTCTGGTCGATCAGGCGACTGTAAAGCGCGTCTATGGCCAGGGTTTCGGGTATCGACACGATGAAGATGCCCGAGAATTCAGACTGAAGGATCGTCTGGCTCACATTTTCCACATTGCAGTCCTGTTCGAACAGAACCCGGGTTATTCGGGCAATGATGCCGGGTCGATCCTGACCCAGAATGGTAATCACGATTTTCGGGTCCATGATGTCGGCAGCCCCTTTCAGGAAAAATCGTACAAAATTGTCGGGTCGACCGCGGCCGCCGAGGCCGTCCCGGTCAAAATCATGGCCGAGACGAGTTCCGAATGAATCTGATCGATGAATGCCTCGACACCGGACTTGAGACCGCCGACCGCGGCGATGGAAAAGGGGCGACCGATCATGACGGCATCGGCGCCCAAGGCCAGCATTTTCAGAACATCGCCGCCCGTGCGCACCCCCCCGTCGGCAATTACGGTAATATTCCCCTTGACGGCTTCGACGACGCCGGGGAGTACCTCCGCTGCGCCGGGAGTGTGATCCAGCACCCTTCCGCCGTGGTTGGACACCACGATGCCGTCGGCACCGATATCGACGGCGAGGCGAGCTTCATCCGGTGTCATGATCCCCTTGAGGATAAACTTCATAGGCGTTTTATCGATGATCGCCCTGAGTTTTTTCGGCGACTTCGGCGTGACGGGGCGCCCCATGAGTTTCAACGTGACAAGACCGGCTGCATCGATGTCCATCCCAACGATATCGGCGCCGGTGTCAGCGGCTTTTTCGAGCTTCTCGAACAGCTCTGTCTCCTCCCACGGTTTGATAAAGGGAATCCCGGCGCCGTTTAACTCACGGATCGCAGCATATCCCGCTTCGTGGATAAATGCCGGGACGCCGTCGCCAACGCAGCCGAGGGTGTCTTTTTCAACACAACCCTCCAATATCGCACGGATGTAATCCTCTTCGGAGATCTTCCCTCCCATGTTGAATGAGACGCCCCCGATGGGCGCCGCCAGGACCGGAACGGCCAATCGTTTACCGAAAAGCTCGATGCCGGTATCCGGTTCTGCGACGTCGTGGAGAGTTTTCATGTTCAGTCTGAAGGCGGCAAGCGCACTCAGATTATTCATGAAAGCGCTTCCCGTACCGATGCCGCCCATGCCGGGTACCTCACCGGCGCAGGCACGCCCGTCGCATACCGGACAAACCCGACAATAGCCCTTCATTCTTTCCTTTGCCGTTTGGCGAACTTCTTTCATCTGGATTCTTTACTCCTTGGTTTTACGCCTTGAATTTCGATGAGTCTCTGTGTTAATGAGGCTGTATCCGTTTTGACGCCGTCATCGCGGAGGACCTTGGCCGGTGGGCGACTTGTCCCCGACGGTCTATCGGTCAGGCAGTTCTCAGGATGTCTTGTGCCGGGGGTGTTTCGGTTACAGGAAAGCAGGCACTCAAGTCCTTTTATGAAAGTGTGCGAACGTCAAAATCGTTATTATGTTTCTGTTTGTGAGCCCGAAAGGGAAACGCAGGCACAGGCCTGAACATCCGGTTCGAGGGGACACAACCGGGAAATACAGCCAGGAAAAACAAATGATCAACCAAAAAAAAAGTATCGCATCTTTGCTGAAAGAACACAAGACCGTTTTTGTTATCATCGCCGTGGTGCTCTTCCTTATCGAGCTTGAGATTTTTGCCGTCGCCGCCATGAACTCCGGACGGAAGGCATGGCTCCAGATCATCGACGGCAACGGCAATGTCATTCATGAGACCGACGGCAAAAGTCTGAGCGACTTTAACAAGTACTATTTCGAAAAGACGTTCGGACCGCTCGACCAGTATGAAAAAAAACTGGAGGTACGAGATCAGCCCTTTCCGTTCCGCGCATGGTTTACGGCTGCGGTCGGTATTCCCATTGGCGTAATCCTGCTCTTCGCTTTTGTCGTCAAGGCTTATGTATCGCTTTTCTACGGAGAGGAGGCGGCGCGGTCGAAATCTGCAAACGATAAAATCGGCCGGTATGAAACTGAATTCGAGAAGATCGTGGCCACTATCAGCAGTTTCAACATCTTCACCATCGGGTTTCTTCTGCTTCTCGCGGTGTTCATGTACTGGGTGCTCCCCAACATGGTCACCTATATCGGCCGGGTCAGCGTCGACACCCTCGTCAGGTTCAAATGGGTCTTCATCGCAGCGGGAACGGTGGTTGTCGGTTTGTTTGTCTGGATCATCTATCTTCGGTATCTTCTGGCCAAACGGAGCATCGACAACCAGGCCGAACTCGAAAAGGCACGGCTTCAACTCGAATACCGCGGCGGGTCGGCGCCGCAAGCGCGTCTGGTCTACGAGGCCCAGCCAGTTGAGGATCCACAACCGGCGGTTCGTAAGGAGTCTTTCGAGGAGGATTCAAAGCAGACGACGGCGTCCCCCAAACCCGGGGATCCCCCCGAGGATCAGCGGGAAGCCGTTGTGGATTCTACCGGTATGACTTCAGCGTGACCCCATGCGCATCGTCACGAGCCACAAAAATACGGATTTCGACGGCTTCGCTTCGATCATCGCCGGAACGGTTCTCTATCCGGGTGCCGTTCCGGTGATCCCCCGGAACATCAATCCCAATGTCCGGTCATTCCTTGCCATCCACAAAGATCTTTTCGATGTCCGGACGGTGGATGAAATCGATCTGGACAAGGTGCGGTCTCTTGTCGTGGTGGACGTCAACCAATGGCATCGGCTGGACGGTCTTCGCAAACTCAAAGCCAGGGTGGACGACCTGGAAGTGATTGTCTGGGACCATCATCCGGACAAGGGCGACATCAACGCCAACTGGATCCGACACGAAACCATGGGGGCCAACATTACGCTGATGGTGCGTCAGATGCGATTGGAAAGCAAACCGCTCACGCCGATACAGGCAACCCTTTTCCTGACGGGCCTCCATGAGGATACGGGAAGCTTCATGTTCCCGGCCACCTGCCCCGAGGACGTCATGGCCGCCGCTTACCTGATGGAAATGGGGGCCGATGTCAACGTGGTCGCATCCCTCCTTCGGCCCGCCTACGGGGAGAAACAGAAGAACGTCCTTTTTGAGATGCTCAAATCCGAGGAGAGGGAAAGCATCAACGGGTACAAGGTCTCTTTCCACAAGATCGACATCGATGGCCATGTGGGCAGCCTTTCGGTGGTGGCTCAGATGTGCCGGGAGATCCTGAATGTCGATGCGGTCTTCGGCATATTTACCGGACAGAGAAAAGGCAAGTCCATCGTCATCGGGCGCAGCAACGCCGACGGCCTCAATATCGGCGCCATCATGCGAAGTCTCGGCGGCGGAGGACATCCGGGGGCGGGGTCGGCTATGGTCGATTTTGTCAATCCCGATACGATCCAGGAGATGATCACCGAACTTATCCAAGGCAATCAGCAGGCTTCGGTCCAGATCAGTGATCTCATGTCTTTCCCGGTGATGACCATATCCGCCGACGCGTCCATGTCCGATCTCCGCAAGATTCTCACGGAAAAGAGCTGTACCGGGCTGCCGGTGGTGGAAGACGGTCGCCTGGTAGGGGTCATTTCCCGTCGAGATTTCAGGAAGGTTCGAAAAAGTAAGGACATGAAAGCACCTGTCAGGGCTTTCATGAGCAAGGATATCCGAACCATTGAACCGGGAAAGAGCCCTATGCAGGCAGCCCGGCTGATGGTGAAGCACGACATCGGCAGGCTTCCGGTGGTTGAAAATGATGAGATCATCGGCATCGTCACGCGTTCGGACGTGATGCTCTACTTTTATGACATGCTCCCGGATTGATCCGTGGAAACGGCATTGCCTGAAGGGGACGCTGTTGTTTCCCTTGTGGATATCGCGGTCCGCAGGGGAACGCGGCTGCTTCTGGAGGGCACTTCGTGGCGGATCCGGCGGGGCGAGCACTGGGTGGTCACGGGTCCCAACGGGACGGGAAAGTCGACCCTTGTCCAGGCGTTGGCCGGAGAACTCCCGGTCGTACGGGGGCGAGTCATCCCCGGGAAAGCCTGGAAAATCGAAAACACAGGATATGTTTCCTTTGAATCCCACCGCCGACTGATCGCCCGAGAGGAGCGCCTCGACATATCCCGGCAATTCAGCTGCAACGCAGAAAACCTGACAACAGTACGGGACCTTTTCGAGGGAAACCTCGAAACCCTCGACAATGACGTCCTGACATCTCTGAATTCAGGTGTGTCCCTGTTGATGGATCGTCCCGTTCAGGCCCTTTCCACGGGAGAGATGCGCAAGGTCCTGATCGCAAAGACGCTGGCACGGTTCCCGAAGCTGCCAACTCTGCTGATTCTTGACGAACCCTTTGAAGGCCTGGACGAGTCCTCCCGAAGGGACCTCATGCTTCTTGTCCGAAAATTGATGGCGGAAGGCGCTCAAATCGTTCTGGTCACCCATCGCTTTTCCGAAATCCCTCCGGAAATAACCCATGTTCTTGTATTAGGGAAAAAGGGCGTTGTGGGGAAGGGGCCTCGAAAAGCCTTTCTTGATGCGAACCGTGAAACTCCGGTGTTTGAAGACATCCGGACGAAGCTGTCGGCCATCCCGCCGTTTCGCGGCATTCGGAAGGCGTCGCCGCCGGTTCTGGTGGCCATGCGGGGGGTGTGTGTCTCTTACGGCTCGACCGCCGTCATCGACGGTCTCGACTGGACCTTCCGACGGGGCGAAAACTGGACGATTCTCGGTCCCAACGGTGCCGGGAAATCAACCCTTCTCCAAATGATCGCCGGAGACCACCCTCAGGCGTATGCCAACGATATCCGTCTTTTCGGCAGACGGCGGGGCACCGGAGAAAGCATCTGGGAGATCAAAGCGTCCATCGGCATGATTTCTCCGGAGTTTCAGATCCGCTACCGTAAAAACATCATCGGTCTGGAGGTCGTTCTGTCGGGATTTTATGATTCCATAGGTCTTTTTCGGCGGTCCACTCCGGAGGAGGAGAAAATCGCCGGACAATGGATGCGGCACATGGGGATTGCGAATCTGGCACAGCGCCCCTTTCCCCAGCTCTCTCAAGGAGAGCAGCGGATGGTTCTTCTGGCCCGGGCCATGGTAAAATCGCCGATCCTGCTCATCCTGGACGAACCGTGTCAAGGCCTCGACCGGAAAAATCGACAACGGGTCCTTGCACTCATCGATGCCGTCGGCCGGCACACCCCTACCCACATTCTCTGCGTGGTCCATCATATTGAAGAGATTCCCGCATGCACCACTCACGTGCTGCGATTGTTCAAGACCGCGGACGGCCGTCGGGCCGCGGGAATCATTGAAAAGCAGGGGGGTATTTCCGGGAAGGTTCCGAGGCGATCTCTGTCTGGTCAACGCTGATACCCCGGGCCTCGAGGCGTTCCTTGAAGCCTCCCCGTATGCGGATGGGATCGAGAAGCCGCTTGAATTATCGCGTCTACACCTGCGATCGGTTTTCGCCGCGTCACCAGCGGACCGGGATCCGAACGATGTTGAGGGCTTTGTTCCGAAAAAGCAGGTAGCCCTTTTCCCTACCGTAAAGATAAAGATCACGGGTGACCGCTACATCCATTCGGCAGTAGTCAATGATGTCCTGGATGCGGCCCTCTTTCCACCACCGCAGGGCTTGAAGGCCGTCGGCCGTTTTTTCCGTTTCCAGGGTCACGCTCGCCAGATGGTTCAACGACAGTCGATATCCAAGGTACCGCTTGACCTCCTCAAGTATGTCGAGGGTGGGCAGTGTTTTGAAATCAAAATCGATCTGGCCGGTCAGCACACGGTAGTCGAAACGATTGACGTTGAAGCCGATCACGAGATCCAACGTTTTCATGCGTGCCGTCAAAGCCGGTATCTGGTCCTGCAGATAATCAAAAAAACGATCCGCCCCTGAATCGTAAAGTACGGCGCAGCTGACACCCATCCGATCGGCTCGGTGCCATCCCCCCACCTCATCGGCTGACAACCGGGTTTCGATGTCCAACACACCGAAACGTTTCGGGGCCGGAGAACGACCTTGAAACGAAGGGTGTATTGAGGCCGGCATGGGCAGTGTCGGCCTTGCAGGCCTGGACGGTTCCGGTGTTGGAAGGGACTCGGCGGCGGTCTGAAGGGTTTCCAGAATGAATCGTGCGGCTGCTTTGTCGATGGGGCGATTGCCGGAGCCGCATTTGGGGGAATGGACGCATGAAGGACAACCGGATTCGCAGGCGCAGGCCGTAATGGATTTGAGGGTCGCTTCCAGCAGCGTCTCCGTTTTCCGGAAAGCCTGCCGGCTCAGTCCGGCTCCTCCCGGTATGCCGTCGTAGACAAAGACGGCCGCGCATCCGACCTGGGGGTGCAGCGGAGTCGAAATGCCCCCCAGATCGTTTCGGTCGGTCATGACCAGGAGTGGGAAAATGCCGATGGCCGCATGTTCGACGGCGTGGATGCCGCCCATGAAATGCAGTCGTTCCGTCTCCGTTTTTCGCTGTACCCAGTCCGGAATAGTGATCCACAGGCCTTCGGTTTCAAAGATCTGGGGCGGCAGATTCAGGGGGATGACGGCGCGCTTTCCGCGGCCGTGGATCGGGTGCTTTTCATATCCGGACACCTGGTCCGTGACCTTCAAGCGGCCGGTGAAGACCCGGGTTCCCCACGCGGTGCATTCCTCGTAAATCTCGAGAATTTCGGTCGTCTTGTTGGCCCGCACCCGGGTATAATAGTTCACCTTGGCCGGGGCGATTTTGACGATGCCGGCGTCGATGTCGAGGGTTTCCACCAGGAAAGTATCGCCGTTGTGGATATAGACGGCACCGGGGTGGGTCTCTCGAAAGGCGCGGAAAGCGTCGATTTCACCCTTGTTGGATCCGGTTTGAGCGCAGACGATGGCAAATCGACTGCCGGTTCCCCTCAAGTCCACCAGACGGTGGGGTGCCTTGAGACGGCTGAAAAGCCGTTTTCCGTCACCGCTTCTGAGAAGGTCTCCGGCAGCCTCAAGGGCATCCGCGGCCTGCTTGACGGCATTCTCGTTTATGATCTCTTCGTCGCGGTCAAGGGGCAACTCAGCGGCGGCACAAAGCAGGTGGCGTTTGAGAATTTCCGGATTTCGAGGGTTGATCACAGCGGCCTCGGCTTCCCGGGTGACCAATTCCAGGGGATTCCGCATGAAATACTGGTCCAGGGCATCCTCTCCGCCGACAAGGATGATCGCCGCATCCTGGCCGCTCCGCCCCACCCGACCGCCGCGTTGCCATGTAGCGACAATGGTGCCGGGGTAACCTACCAGGAGGCAGAGGTCCAGATCGCCGATGTCGATGCCCAGCTCCAGGGCGCTGGTGGAGATGACCGCCAGAAGCTCTCCATCGGAAAGGCGCCCTTCGATCTCGCGTCGCTCCTCAGGGAGAAATCCGGCCCTGTACGGGCTGATTCGGTCGGCAAAAGCCCCCGCGCGACTTCCGGCCCAAAGCGCGATCAGTTCGGTGAGTTTTCGGGATTGCGCGTAGACGATGGTTCTGAGCTCTCGGTAAAGTGCAGCTTTGAGCAGAAGAATGGCGGTCTGGGCGGGCCCCTGAAACGGGTCCACGAAGACCAGGTGCTTTTTCCCCTGAGGCGCACCGCTTTCGGTGACGGGCGTCACGATGAGTCCGGTAAGCGCTTCGGCCAGTTCCGCCGGGTTGGCGACGGTGGCTGAGCTGAAGACGAATACAGGTGATGCGCCGTAATGGGTGCAGATCCGTCTGAAACGCCTGAACACCTGGGCCATGTGAGATCCCATAATACCACGATAGGTGTGGACCTCATCGATGACCACGATCTTGATGTTCGATAAAAAACCGGCCCATTTTTCATGATAAGGCAACAGCGAGAGATGAAGCATTTCCGGGTTGGTAAAAATCACGTTGGGCGGTTTTTCACGGATGCGGCGGCGGTGCCAGGCGCTGGTGTCGCCGTCATAGATGGCTCCCGTCGCTTTTTTGAGGACGTCGCTCTTCCCGAGCATCGCCGAAAACGTGCGCAGCTGGTCCTGAGCGAGGGCTTTCAGCGGGAAAAGGTAGAGAGCCCTCGAATCGGGATTCTCCAGAATACGCTCCAGAACCGGCAGGTTGTAAACCAGACTTTTCCCGCTCGCTGTCGGGGTGGCGACCACCACGTGACGGCCGGTCCGGATCATGTCCACGGCTGCAGCCTGATGCCGGTAAAGCCGGTTGATGCCGGCGGCCGTCAGAATTTTACGGAGAGGATCGGCAAGAGGGCGCTCGAGCGCGGCGAAGTCTGCCGGGCGCTCCGGAAGCGTCATGTGATAAACCACCTGATCGCCCATCCGGGGGGAGGCTTTCAGGGAACGGATATACTCGTTGATGTCGGAGCCGAATTTCATTTCGCCGAGCGGTACTTTCCTGCAAAGGGCTTAAAACTGAAGATTATCAGAATCAAAGCGGCCGGACAAGCAAAAACAGGGTCGGGAGGATCTCGAAAATCCCGTCCGATGAGGCGTCGAATCACGACATCGCACACCCCGTCGATGATAATGGCATGGGAGGATTACGGTACGGAACGACGTGCTGAATAAATTTCTATTTTCTTGATAAAAAAACAAAATGTGTATATAACAAATACCATATATATCAACTTTTTGGCTTTCGTTATGGTGGCCGGGTAGCGGTTGAAGGCTGAGGACAGAGGTCAGAGGTCAGAGGACAGAGGTCAGAAAAGAAAAGAGGGATAAGTGCTCCGTTCACCACAGGCACACCCCTTCAGCCTTCAGTCTTTTCCAGCCCAAGACGGTTTTTCCGTTCCGGATCTTGATCGGCACTGATTACGCGTTAGATTGTGGATGAAATTTTCGGGTGGGCACCTCAGGAGGCAACTATGAACAAGTTTGATCTGGTGAAGGCATATCTGATCGATATGGGAATGGCCATCGCCTACGGCGACCTCGCAACCCCGGAAAAGACCGTCGACGACGAGATTACGACGGCGTTGGAAAGCGGCAAGAGCTCTACCGCGGCAGCGGATCTGCTGGAACTGAAAAAGAAGATGGGCATTCTTCAATAGCAGGAGCGACGATGGGCTGGAGAGAATTTTTCGGCATTCGTAAAAAGGATCGGAGACAGGATGTCGGCACCCCGGCGAAAGGTCCGGCTGCTCAGGTGACGGATCTTACGCTTTCCGATATCAAAGTGGGATATCTTCTCGATCACGACATGAAAACATGGGAGGTGACGGCCTATCATTACTATGACTGGGGAGACGGCGGAAACCTCACCCATGAGTGGCAGCTGAACAGCGCTGACGATACCCTTTATCTCGAGAAGACTTCCGACGATGAAACCGAGTGGAGCGTCAGCCGCCCCATCCCTTTCAAGCGCCTTGGCGCGGGCGTTCGGAATCATATTCTGGAGAAGGAGGATCCACCGGATGAAATCGAGTTCGAGGACAGGATCTATCACCTGAATGAATTCGGCGGCGGAAAATTTTTCAAGGACGGCAAGGGTCCCGGCCGTGAATTTCTGGTGTGGGATTACGAGGATGAAAGCGGGGAGTGTTTCCTGTCCATCCAACAATGGGATGAGGAGGATTTCGAGGCATCCGTGGGCCACTGGGTCGAAGCGTATCAGTTTACCAATATTCTACCGCGGATGTAACGCACTCCCCCAGGGCAAGCAAGGAGTGCCGAAAAACCCGGCGGTCGGCCGCCGGGTTTTCAAGCGTTTCTCCAGGGGCCAGGATTACATCTTTGGATTCCCGGCGCTTGCAATGCGAAAACGGCTGACGGCATCCCGATCGTCCGACGGCGGTCATTCGTTGGGTTCATTGCGTTTGAGGGTTTCTATGATGGAACCGAGACATGCGTCCGCCGCTTCGGCGGATACGGTGCAGGATCCCGCACCACGGTGTCCGCCTCCCCCGAAGCGTGCCAGCAACAGGCCGACGTTAACCCTGCAGTGACGATTGAAGATGCTGTGCCCCACACCGATGATTACCCGCTTTTTCTTCCGACCGTCATATCGAATCCGCACGCTGACCACGGCATCGGGATAGAGGGAGTATACCAGGAAGCGATTCCCGTTGGGGACCTCGTCTATCGCCCGGAAATCGGTTATCGATACGTGGCCTTCCAGAGTGGTATGTTTTTGCAGAACAGGGGTGTATTGCGCGTTGATGTCTACAACGCGATCACATCGCCGTTTCACCTCCGGATCCGCGAGGACGGCATGGATGTCGTTGCGGCGGATCAGCCCGACGAGGCGGTTCCAGTAGCTTTCCTCCGACGTATCCCGTCCCGACACGGTCATGGAGAGAAGGATGTAAGGGTGGTTTTCGGGGTGGAGCACCTCCTCGAGGCTCAGATCGGCGGAATCGATCCGATCGGTCTGACGAATGAGTTCGTCGTAATCTCTTGGGAACCGCTTTCCATAATATTCGTGGATCAAGCCGGCCGCCGACGGCGCCACTCGGTAAAGGCCTTTGAAAGGGGTGCCGGGGTTGTTGGTGTAATGGTGATCGAACCACATGGCGCAGTTGGGATGGTAGGGCAGGTTGGCGATGATGTCGCCTTTCCGGATGGTTACACGACCCTGTTGCAGATCATTGGGCTCGACCCACCGGATGGGCTGATCGATCGATTCCATATCATAGAGAAGGACGGCACAGACGATGCCGTCAAAATCAGGACGCGTCACGATTCTCATGGGGTTTCCTTTTGATGTTGAGGTTTGCCGCAAAGTGTCATACTATCAAAATTTATGGTTCTTTATGGCTCGGTGTAGGTGCACCCTCGCGTAAGGCGCGGGTCCGAAGGTGAAATCAAACAGAAAAATATAACGGCAATCGCCACAAATTACAAGAGAGGGATGACCATGCCCCTTTATCTCGTTCAGCATGGAAAAAGTCTGCCCAGGACGATAGATCCCGAACAGCCCCTGTCGCCGGAAGGTGAGGCTGATGTGCGGCGCATCGCCGGGGTCGCTCAAGGGTACGGTGTGACGGTTTCCCGAATCCTTCACAGTGGAAAGCGACGCGCATTGGAGACGGCTGAAATTATCGCCGAATACCTGAACCCCCGAAAAGGGGTGAGTCCGGCACCCGGACTGGGGCCTCTGGACGAACCCGAGGGGTGGATGGCTCAGGCGGACCCGGCCGACAGCGTGATGCTGGTGGGACACCTGCCGTTTATGGAAAAGCTCGCAGCCGGCCTGGTCACCGGCAACACGGCGCGTCCCATCTTCCGTTTTCAAAACGGCGGTATCGTCTGTCTTGACACCCATCCGGACACGCCCGGCGACTGGGTCATCAAATGGGCGTTGATGCCCCAGGTGGGATGACCGGATGATCACCACCGGCCTCCTTCATACCCCCGGCGTTCGCCGACGCAGCCATTTTCGGGGGATTGCCCCAGGCATCCCTGCGGCCCGAGGGATTGCCTGTTTCCGGTGGGCCCGGAGGGCGCGAAAGGCTTGACCACCGAAGGGCACATGCCGCCGCTGTCGTCGACAGAGCGACGCTGGATTATCTTCGCCACGCTCCTCTCCCTTTTTCTGAGCGCCCTCGACACCCTGGTTATGGGCGCGGCCATGCCCACCATTGTCGCCGAGTTGGGGGGGCTGCACCTCTACAGCTGGGTTTTTTCGTCCTACATGCTGAGCCGCGCCGTGGCGCTTCCGGTCTTCGGGAAGCTGGCCGACCTGTATCCCAATCGGATTCTGTATGGAATTTCAGTCGTTGTTTTCCTTGTGGGTTCCATCCTCGCCGGCATCTCCCGGAGCATGGCCCAGCTCACCGTTTTTCGGGTTGTTCAGGGCATCGGAGCCGGGGGAATATTCGCGCTGGTTTATATCGTCCTCGCAGACATCTCCCGACCGGAAGACCGGGGAAAGATGATGTCCCAGGCCAGTCTGGTCTGGGGGATCGCCAGTGTTCTGGGCCCGACCTGCGGCGGTTTCATCGTCGCTTATTTCTCCTGGCGATGGATCTTTTTCATCAACATTCCCCTGGGCCTTGTCTCCCTGTGGGGCATCGTCGAATTTCTGAAGGAGACCCGGGACAAACGATCGAAGGTCGTCATCGACTATGCGGGCATCTGCCTCATGACGACCGCTATCCTCTCTCTTCTCACCATGTTTCTGGTTGCCGGAAAGGACTATCCCTGGGATTCCCCTCACGTCATCGGCCTTTTCATGCTTGCCGCGGTATCGGGATGCGGATTCTATGCTGTTGAAAAACGGGCCGTCGAACCCCTGTTGCCCATTGAATTTTTCAAGGTGCCGGCCTTCAGTGCGGGCAACGCCGCCGTTCTGATGAGTAGCTTCTCGGTGTTTTCCCTCTCGGCTTTCACCCCTCTCTTCGTTCAGAGCGCCATGGGACGCACGCCGGTGGCATTGGGGGTGGCCATGCTGTTTCTGAGCCTGGGATGGTCTGTCGGGGCCTTGATCTGCGGCCGGACGGTTCGGCAGGGAGGGGAGAAGCAGTTTGCCCTGGCAGGGTCGCTTCTCCTGATTCTGGGGTGTATTCTGATGGTACGGTTTTCATCGGCAACAACCCTGGCGGCCTGTTCCACGGCCCTTGCCCTTGCAGGTGCCGGGATGGGATTCGTGTCCATTTCGACGCTTTTGATCGTCCAGAACAGTATCGGCCCCGCCCATCTGGGCGTGGCGACCTCGTCCCACCAGTTTACCCGGACCCTGGGCGGGACCGTCGGGGTCGGTGTCTGCGGCAGTCTCATGACCGCCGATTTTTCCAGCAGACTCGACGTGTTGGCTGAATCCTTCGGCCATGCCGGATTGACTGCGGCGGTGTCGGCGCAGATACGCCGGAACTATGAGAATTTTTTCAAGCCGGACGTGCAGGCCCTCTTGTCTCCGGAACTCCGGTATCTTCTGTACGAGTCCCTGGGGCAGGGCGTCATTACGGTTTTCTGGATTGCCCTGGCGGCGGCAGGGGCCTGCCTGATGTTGAGTTTCCTTTTGCCGGGTAACAGTTGCGTGAACTCCGGAAATTGAGGAACGGAATGAATCGCAAAGTGACGACCATCATCGATCGGAAGAAGTGTATCGGCTGCGGGGCGTGCGTTTCGGTTTGCCCATCGGGGACCTTGTCTCTGGAAGAAAAAAAGGCCAAAGTCACCGGGGACACCTCCCTTGGCTGTGGGCACTGCGAGGCGGCCTGTCCGACGGGAGCCGTCCGGGTGACGGCCATGGATGCCGGCGCAACCCGTTTTCGAACCATCGTGCCCGACGCATCCTGGCTGCCGCACGGCCGTTACGACGCGGCCGGATTGATCCGGCTTATGGGATCCCGTCGTTCATGCCGGAATTATACAAAGCGTCGGGTGGATCCGGCTGTGTTGGCGGACCTGGTCCGGGCGGGCGTGCTTGCGCCGTCCGGCACCAACAGCCAGAAATGGACCTTTACCGTTCTTCCCGGACCGACGGCGGTCCGGACCTTTGGCGAGCGGGTGGGGCAATTCTTTGAGCGGCTTAACCATACGGCGGAAAAAGGATGGCTTCGAGGCCTGCTGAAACTTGTCGGACGACCGGAACTTCATCGATATTATCGCGACTATTACCCCACGGTCCGGGAGGCCTTGCGCGAATACCGCAACCTTGGCGTCGACCGTCTCTTTCACGGCGCTGCCGCCGCCATCGTGGTGGGATCAAAACCAGGAGCCGCCTGTCCCGTGGAGGACGCGCTTCTGGCCACCCAGAACATTCTCCTGGCGGCCCATGCCATGGGGCTGGGCACCTGCCTAATCGGTTTTGCCGTCGTCGCCATGAAAAAGGATCCCGCCATCGGGCGCTTTCTGGGAATTCCACCGGAGGAGGATGTTCATGCGGTTATCGCCCTGGGACATCCGAACGAAACCTATCGGCGAACGGCCGGGAGAAAAGCCTTTGAATTAAGAATTTATCAGGCGGACGGCCGGTGAGCGGCGTCTTGGGACGTATCACTGCCGACAACACGAGGAGGCACGACCCATGGAACAGTCATCGGAAAGGACTGAACGTAATTTTCTGACAACGCCCCTGTCCCAGCGAGGCGTTCCGGTTTTGGTGGTGTATCTGCTGGCGTTGCTGGGCGGCATATACATGCTCAATCCCGGATCGGGGATTATCGAGCTGATTCCGGACAATATCCCGATCATCGGCAACCTGGATGAAGGCGGGGCCATGTTGGCGGTCTGGTACGGGTTTATCGAGTTTCTCGAGCGGCGAAGGAAACGGAAAGAATAGTCCTCATAGGTATAAATCCCCATCCGGGATAGGCATTATCCTCACACATTTGAGTTATTATCCCTATTTGCAAAAGAGACTTTTTTCTTTATTAAAATAACATCAGACTCAAGCGCAATGTTCAACGGGCTTCACCGTCCCCCGACAACACCTTTTTTCAGTCAACATCATGGATCGGGTTGAGAGTTGAAAAGATAACCAGCCAGCAGAGCAGAACCTTTATCCGTCATTGGAGGAGGTGTAAACTTGTTTTGGACCGCAATCCATAAACATCCTGAAACATATAAGAAAACGCCAAACCTTCTGGACTACTCCCAGACGTGCGCCGCTTTTTCCTGGGATACCATCCGCGACGAGTTACAGGGGCTTCCGGATGGAAGAGGACTCAACATCGCTCATGAAGCGATCGATCGCCATGCCGAAAGTCGCCTTCGCGATCACGTGGCATTGCGATGGCTCGGGTGTGACGGGGCGAAGCGTGACTTCACCTATGGCGAATTGAAAGCCTTGAGCAACCGTTTTGCCAACATTCTGAAAGGGCTTGGCATTGGAAAGGGGGATACGGTCTTCGTTTTGGCCGACCGTATTCCCGAGCTGTACATCGCGGCCCTGGGGACCCTCAAGAACGCCGGCGTTTTCTGCCCGCTGTTTTCCGCGTTCGGTCCCGAACCCGTCTATCAACGGCTGAAGCGCGGAGACGCCAAAGTTCTGATGACCACCGGTCATCAGTACCGACAGAAGGTGAGCCGCATCAGGGACACATTGCCCAAATTGAAGTATGTTCTCCTGGTTGATACGCAAGACCATCTGGAAAACGGTCTTCTGTCGATGCCCAGGCTTATGGCGGAATCCTCCAGCCTCTTTTCAATCCCGCCAACCGATCCGGAAGACATAGCGGTTCTGCACTTTACAAGCGGTACCACGGGGATGCCCAAGGGGGCTCTCCATGTCCATAATGCCGTGCTTATCCACTATATGACCGGCAAATACGTCATGGATTTTCACCCGGACGATATCTTCTGGTGCACGGCGGACCCCGGATGGGTCACTGGAACATCCTACGGCATCATTGCGCCTTGGGTTCACGGCATCACCAACATCGTCGATGAAGCCGATTTTGACGCGAAGCGTTGGTGTCATATCCTGGAATCCCAAAAGGTGAGTGTCTGGTATACGGCTCCCACCGCCATTCGCAGATTCATGCGGTTGGATTTCGAACCGGCCCGAAGCTATGATCTCCATGATCTGCGCGTCATTCACAGCGTCGGGGAGCCGCTCAATCCGGAGGGGGTCGTCTGGGGCCGGAAGGCCATGGGACTCCCTATTCACGACAACTGGTGGCAGACGGAAACAGGCGGTATCATGATCGCCAACTTCCCCGCAATGGAGATCCGACCCGGCTCCATGGGACGCCCTCTCCCCGGAATCGAGGCTGCCATTGTCCGTCGTACCGACAAGGATACCGTCGAGGTCGTCGACGAGCCCGACACTCAGGGTGATCTGGCACTCCGACCGGGGTGGCCGTCCATGTTTCGGGGATATCTGCACGACGAAGCGCGCTACCGGAAGTGTTTTGTCGGAGGCTGGTATCTGACGGGAGACCTGGCGAAGCGCGATGCCGACGGCTATTTCTGGTTTGTGGGTCGTGCCGACGACATCATCAAGACATCCGGCCATATGGTGGGCCCCTTTGAAGTCGAGAGCACCCTCATGGAGCACCCCGCCGTGGCAGAAGCGGGCGTCATCGGAAAGCCGGACCCCCTTATCGGGGAAATCGTGAAAGCGTTCGTGGCCCTCAAAACCGGAATAAATCCCAGCGAGGAGCTTCGCCTGGAGATTATCGGATTTGCCCGCAAAAAGCTGGGGGCGGCCGTGGCGCCGAAGGAGATCGATTTCCAGCCCAATCTGCCGAAAAACAAGGCCGGCAAGATTATGCGGCGGTTGCTCAAGGCCCGTGAGCTGGGTCTGCCCGAAGGCGACCTGTCGACACTGGAGAAGACCGAATGAAAACCCAACGCATGACCAAAACAAAGGCTGAATCCCTGGATCGTGATCACGCCCTCCACCTGCTGGGTTCCATGATTCGCATCCGGCGTATGGAGGAAAAATGCGCCGAGCTTTATACCGCTATGAAGATTCGGGGCTTTATGCATCTGTATGACGGCGAGGAGGCGGTCGCCGTCGGTGTCATGGAGGCGTTGACGCAAGACGACGCTGTTGTGGCCACCTATCGGGAACACGGGCATGCGTTGATCCGGGGCCTTTCCGCAGGTTGTATTCTGGCGGAGATGTACGGAAAACAGGAAGGTTGCAGCCGCGGCAGAGGCGGCTCCATGCATCTGTTCGACGACAAGACGCGGTTTTATGGGGGTAATGCGATTGTTGGCGGCGGCCTTCCCATCGCCGTTGGCCTGGCTCTGGCCGACAAGATGCGGCAGAAGCCGCGCGTGACATGCTGTTTTTTCGGGGACGGCGCCGTCGCCGAAGGGGAATTCCACGAAAGCATGAACCTGGCGTCGCTCTGGAGATTACCGCTGCTGTTCGTGTGTGAAAACAACCTGTATGCCATGGGAACGGCGCTGAAATACACGCAGGCCGTCATGGATCTCGCTCGCAAGGCATCAAGCTACGACATGCCTTCCTCCGCCGTTGACGGAATGGATGTCCTGGCGGTGGAGGCGGCTGCGAGAGAAGCGGTGCAAGCCGTTCGCTCGGGCGATGGACCTTGTTTTCTGGAATGCCGTACCTATCGCTTTCGAGCCCATTCCATGTTCGACGCCGAGCTTTACCGGACCAAGGCGGAAGTCGAGGAATGGAAAAAGCGTTGCCCCATTGAGACATTTTCCCGGAAGCTCAAGCGTGAAGGACTTCTGACTGATGCGGATCTGGAGGAGATGGAGCGCGATGTCGCTCGGGAGATCAAGGAAGCTGTCGCTTTTGCCGAGGCCTGCACGTGGGAGCCTCTCGAAGACTTGACCCGTTTTGTTTATTCGGAACGGAGGACGCCATGACCAACGGTGTTGATACCATGCGAACGCTCACGTACCGTGAAGCAGTGCGTGAAGCTATACGGGAGGCCATGCAAAAAGACGACAGGGTCTTCCTCATGGGAGAGGACGTCGGCCGATACGGGGGCTGTTTTGCCGTGAGCAAGGGGCTGCTCGAGGAATTCGGCCCTGAAAGGATCCGCGATACCCCTCTGTCGGAATCCGGGTTCACTGGAGCGGGCATCGGCGCGGCTCTGGGGGGAATGCGTCCTATCGTGGAGATCATGACGGTCAACTTCAGCCTGCTGGCTGCCGACCAGATCATCAATAACGCCGCCGTCTATCTTCACATGTCCGGCGGACTTTTCAATGTCCCCATCGTCATCCGGTTGGCAACGGGCGGCGGGCGGCAGCTGGCGGCACAGCATTCCCGTTCCCTCGAGGGGTGGTACGCTCACATTCCCGGAATAAAGGTGCTCAGCCCGGCAACCCTCGAGGACGCTCGCGGCATGCTCTGGACCGCTCTCCAGGATCCGGACCCCGTGCTCATCTTTGAAAACAGCGGACTTTACAACATGAAGGGAAAGCTTCCCGTCGATGCCGGACCGGTGGATATCGACCGGGCTCGTGTGCGGCGTGAGGGACGGCATGTCTCCATCATCAGCTATTCGGCGAGCCTATTCAAATCGTTGGATGCGGCGGAAATTCTGTCGAAGGAAGGGATTGAAACCGAGGTGATCGATCTGCGTACGCTGCGTCCCCTGGATGAAAAAACCTTTCTGGATTCCGTGGCCAAAACCCATCGGGCGCTTATCGTGGATGAAGGATGGCGTACCGGGAGTCTTGCTGCCGAGATCAGCGCACGCATCATGGAAGGCGCATTTTATGAGCTGGATGCGCCGGTCGAGCGTCTCTGCAGTGCGGAAGTGCCCTTACCGTATGCGAAGCATCTTGAAGAGGCGGCTTTGCCGCAGGTGGACAAAATCGTGGACCGCGTGAGGAAAATGGTGGGAGGCGATGGCTGAATTTCGCATGCCCAGTCTGGGATCGGACATGGAGGAGGGCATCCTCGTCGAATGGCTGGTGAAGCCCGGGGACCGCGTCAAGCGTAGAGATGTTATCGCCGTCGTGGAAACGGATAAAGCCGCCATCGAAATCGAGGTGTTCGAAGATGGCGTCATCGATGAAATTCTCGTTCCGCCGGGCCGCAAGGTTCCTGTGGGGACCGTCCTGGCCATGATTCGAACGGAAGCAGGTCAGGGCGCCGTGTTCCCAAAGGAAAAAAAGTTCCTTGTGGAGGATGCTCCCCCGACAGGGGCGGAGATAGAAGGGAAAGCACCGCCGGCATCGGACGTTCCCCTTGTGCCGCCGGCTTCGACAACTTCGCTCAAGCGCATCAAAGCCTCTCCGTATGCACGCCGGTTGGCTGCAGAACAGGCCATTGATTTGCGCCGTCTGAAGGGGACGGGGCCGGGAGGGATCATCAATGCGGCGGATGTCGAGGCGGTCGTCCCAACGGCGAAAGCCGTGCCACCCATACAACCGCCAACAGTCTCTGCAGTTGAAAAATCGGTCGTCAAGGATTATGCGGCAGCGATGCGTCGTGCCATCGCAAAAGCCATGGTGCGCTCCAACCGCGAAATTCCCCACTATTATCTCCAAACGCGTATTGACATGAGCCGTACCTTGCGCCGGCTGGAATCGGACAACCTGAAACGCTCCATCAAGGAGCGTATCCTGCCGGTGGTACCGCTCATCAAAGCGGTCGCCCTGGCCCTGGGGGATGTTCCGGAGCTCAACGGCTACTGGATAGAGGATCGCCATCAGCCTCAGGAGGCCATAAACATCGGCTTTGCGATTGCGCTGCGGCAGGGGGGACTGATCACGCCGGCCATTCTGAATGCGGACTTGAAAAACCTGGACGAGCTCATGGCATCGCTGAGAGATCTTATTACGCGAGCGCGATCCGGTGGATTGCGCAGTTCGGAGATGACGGAGGCTACCGTTACCGTCACCAGTTTAGGCGATCTCGGCGTCGAGGCATTGTACGGGGTAATTTACCCGCCCCAGGTGGCGCTGATCGGATTCGGGAAGATCATGGAACAGCCCTGGGCCGAAAGCGGTATGCTCACCGTCCGGCCGATACTCACGGCTACCCTGGCGGCGGACCACCGCGCCACGGACGGCCGTCGTGGTGCCCAGTTCCTCGACGCTTTGAACCGTTATCTTCAGGAGCCTTTGACGCTATGAAAAACGATAAAATTGAAGAGATCGTCTTCCGGATACTCAAACAGATCGCTCCCGAGTCAGACCCAGGCACTTTGGCACCGGACGAACACATCCGAAAAGCGCTTGACATCGACTCGTTTGATGCCTTGAATTTTTTCATTCATCTTCATGAGGAACTGGGCGTGGACATCCCTGAATCGGACTACGGTGAACTCGATACCTTATCGAAGATCATTCAGTATCTCTCATCCCGCTTGAGTTGATCCGTTCTTTTCGTCAATTATCAGCCTCCAATGGGCTTTTCGAAGATATTATGGCAACGATTGAGCGATCCTTACGCAAAGGGAGATGCATGACATGAAGGATGATTATATTCTAGTTTATGAGCATCTGCAAAAATTGTCCGCCAAATTGGCAAGAGATCTGCGGGGCCCCATGTCCGCGTTTGCGCAACTCAACGGCACGACAACCCTCCCGGGAGCCTTGGATGCCAAAACAAAACAACTCATCGCTTTGGGCATCGGGATCGCAGCCCGGTGTGAGGGATGTATTGCCTTCCATGTGCATGACGTCCTTCGTACAGGCGCCACGAGACAGGAGATTCTGGAAACCCTGGGGATTGCTATTATGATGGGCGGCGGCCCGGCGGTTGTCTATGCATGCAAAGCCATGGAGGCGCTGGAACAGTTTTCATCGTCAGAGCAGGCCTCAACCCCTTCGAAAAACCGGGAAAAATGAGCCGGCAGCCGGAAGCTTTTCATTTGAATGCCCGGGCATCCGGCCTTCCCTGCAGGCGAACATCATTTGAATGCGCCATGGAGATAGCGGGTCGCCTGGGCATTGGACCTGGATGTCGCCGTTGCGCATTGGGAGGTCAGTCATGCATATAGCCAGATTTTTTCATAAACTGGAGGATGACAAGGTTCAATGTCATCTCTGCGCACACGAGTGCATCATCGATCCGGGCAAAAGGGGAATTTGCGCGGTCCGTGAAAACCGTGCCGGCACCCTTTATTCCCTCGTCTACGGCCGATTGATCTCAGGAAACGCAGACCCTATCGAAAAAAAACCCCTGTTTCATTTTTTGCCCGGCACAAGATCCTATTCGATCGCCACCGTGGGCTGCAACTTCCGGTGCCTACACTGCCAGAACTATACGATTTCCCAATGGCCGCGCTTTCACGACGGCGACATCCCCGGCGAGAACCAGACCCCGGCTCAAGTTGTCGATCAGGCTTTGGCCACTCGTTCGGCTTCCATCGCTTATACCTATACCGAGCCGACGATTTTCTCGGAGTTCGCTTATGACACCGCTCTTCTGGCCCGTGAAAAAGGACTGCGCAACATCTTCGTTTCAAACGGTTATATGACAGAGGCCTCTGCGACCGCCATGGCCGCCGTCATCGATGGAGACAACATCGACCTCAAAAGCTTTTCGGACGGATTTTACCGCAAGGTCTGCAAGGCGAAGCTCCAGCCGGTGTTGGATACCATTGTGCGCATGAAGACGCTGGGGGTTTGGGTCGAAGTGACGACATTGCTCATTCCCGGGCTGAATGATTCCGACGCGGAATTGCATGATATCGCCCGGTTCCTGCATTCAACAGGAGCGGATATCCCATGGCATGTGACCGCCTTCTACCCCACCTACAAGATGCTCGATCGGCCGGCCACACCGGTGGAGACCCTCCGCCGCGCCAGGGATATCGGGTTCGCGGCGGGGCTGCGCTATGTTTACACCGGCAACCTTCCCGGCGATTCGGGGGAGAATACCTTTTGTCCGGTCTGCAATCAACTGCTTATCGAGCGAAGGGGGTTTATCGTCCGGCGAAACCGTATGGTCGCAGGCGCTTGTCCTGACTGCGGCGCCATGGTTGACGGCTTCTGGCAGTAAGATCGTCCGGTGTGTCGCATCGGAATGACTGCGTTGTTCCCGGCGGGGTTTGAATTGTGGATTCCCACCCCGACCTCGATTTTCGCGATGTTGATCGGAAAGCCGATATCGGCTGACTGAAGGCTGAAGACGAAGTTTAGATGCCGCCGGTGTGGAACGAGAGTCCTTATCCGGCGGAACCGGTCCTCAACGTCGAAATCACAATTTAAAAGGAGATGATGTCATGACGGAGAAATCGGAAAACAGCGGAATGGAAGAGCTCCAGAACGCCTCTGCCGACACGGCGGCAAGCCCGTCCATGTCAGCGGAAGAGCGGCTGCAGAAAATCGCTTTGGCGGCGTACTATCTGGCGGAGCAGCGTGGATTTTCTCCCGGCGGCGAATTGACGGACTGGTTGGAAGCGGAGAAGCAGTTCGATGCATCCCTCGCTTCCGAAAGTCAGGGTGACTGAGGGGCGTGGGCCGTATCCTCCCGGCACCGGCCTGTGAAAGTCGAAAGTTGAATTTATTTCATTTAAACCGCCTGGGAGGTCGAAACGGATCTTCCAGGCGGATACGTGTCGCGTCTGTCTATATGGTCTGCTGGGAGGCCTGCACCGGGTTGGCTTTCAGGTATTCCAGGCGGTTGAGTCCGTTGATATAGGCTTTGGCACTGGCGGTGATGATGTCGGGATCCGAGCCCCGGCCCAAGGCCACCAGACCGTTTTCCCGAAGGCGAACCGTCACCTCGCCCTGGGCGTCGGTGCCGCCGCTCAGCGCCGACACCGTAAACCGCAGCAACTCCGAATGGGTCCCGGTCAGCTTGGCGATGGTGTTGTATGCCGAGTCGATGGGGCCGTTGCCCCAGTCCGCCCCCCGAACCCTCCTGCCGTTGATGGAAAGCTCCACGCTGGCCATCGGCATGACCGACGTGCCGGCGGAGACATGCAGATATTCGAGTTTGAAGTACTCGGTGGTCCTCAGAATGCCCTCGGTCACCACAACTTCCAGATCCTCGTCGACGATATGTTTTTTCTTGTCGGCGAGTTCCTTGAATTTGGTGAAGACGATGTTCAACTCCTCGTCGGACAGGTCATAGCCCATGTCGCGCAGCCGATCCCTTAGGGCGTGCCGCCCGGAATGCTTGCCCAGCACCAGTTTGTTGGCGTTGAGGCCGATGGCCTCGGGCTGCATGATTTCGTAGGTCATGGGGTTTTTCAGCATGCCGTCCTGATGAATACCGGCTTCGTGGGCAAACGCATTGGCACCGACGATAGCCTTGTTGGGCTGAACGATAATGCCCGTGATCATACTGACCAGCCGGCTGGTGGGATAGATCTGTTCAGTGTGAATCCCCGTCGTCACGGGCAGGTAGTTGTTACGGGTCTTGAGGGCCATGACCACCTCTTCCAGGGAGGTGTTGCCGGCCCGCTCGCCGATGCCGTTGACGGTCACCTCCGCCTGGCGGGCGCCAACCCCGATGGCCGCCAGGGTGTTGGCCGTTGCCAACCCCAGATCGTTGTGGCAGTGAACGCTTAAAATGGCCCGGTGCATGTCGGGGGTATGGTCCAGGACGTAGCGGGCCAGTTCGGCGAATTCGCTGGGAATGGCATAGCCTACGGTGTCCGGCAGGTTGACGACGGTGGCCCCGGCAGCTATGGCGGCGCCGAAGACCTTGCAGAGGTAATCCCGGTCGCTTCGGGAGGCGTCCTCTGCGGAAAATTCCACCTGATCGGTCAGAGATTTTGCGTATTTCACCGCATCCACGACGGCGGCGATCACCTGGTCCCGGTCCATTTTCAACTTGTACTTGAGATGGATGTCCGAGGTCGCGATAAAGGTGTGGATTTTGGGATTCCCGGCATGCTTCACCGCTTGCCACGCCCGGTCGATGTCGGCCTTGTGGGTTCGGCACAAGCCGGCTACCTGTGTACGCTCGAGCTTGGCGGCGATCTTTGAGACCGCATCGAAATCACCTTCCGAGGCGGCGGGGAAACCGGCCTCCAGGACGTCCACGCCCAGTTTCTCCAGCTGGGTCGCCAGTCGCAGCTTTTCGGCGGTGTTCATGCTGGCCCCGGGGGACTGTTCGCCGTCCCTCAGCGTCGTATCAAAGATATATACGCGTTCGGTCATGATATGCTCCTTTTCGAGTGGAAGCCGGCTTCATCCGGGTGGTATGATCCCCCATCGGATTTCCGGCGGAAAAATTCAAGATCGTGTTTGTCGGCAGGTCAAAAAATGCCTGCTGGATTGCCCACCGTTCAATGGAGCATGGGCCGCGGGACAAGGATGAGTCCCGCGGCGTTGTTGCCTCTCGGAATGGGTTGCGTGGTTTTCATAGGGGTCCGTTTATTCGACACATTGTAAATTCTGTTGCTTGGCCAGTTTATACTGGAAGCTGTCGGCCAGGGCCTGCCAGCTTGCCTCGATGATGTCCTCTGAAACGCCGATGGTGCTCCAGAGGTTGTCCCGATCCCGCGACTCGATCAAAACCCGAACCTTGGCCGCCGTACCGGCGTTACCGTCGATAACCCTTACCTTGAAGTCGACCAGGTGCATGGTGTCCACATCGGGGAAGAACTGGTGAAGCGCCCGTCTGAGGGCATTGTCGAGGGCGCTGACGGGACCGTTGCCTTCGGCCGCGGTAATCTCGTCCCTGCAGCCGACGGAGATCTTGACGATGGCATGGGAATTGCATGGACGATCTTTCTCCTTCTCGATGACAACCCGGAAGGATTCGAGCTCGAAAGCGGGTCTGTGCTGCTCGGTCAATTTCTCCAGAAGGATCTTGAAGGAACCTTCGGCGGCATCGAATTGGAAGCCTTCCTGCTCGCGCTTCTTGATTTCCTGAACGATCTTTCGGCTGTCGCAACCGTTTCCGCCGATGTCCATACCCATCTCCCGGGCCTTGTATTCGATGTTGCTCTTTCCCGACAGGTCCGAGATCAGGACCGTTCGGCTGTTGCCTACCAAGGCCGGGTCGACATGTTCGTAGGCGGTGGGATCCTTCATTACCGCGCTGACATGGATGCCGCCTTTGTGGGCGAAAGCGCTTTTGCCCACGAAAGGTCGGGAGTTGAGAGGTACGATGTTGGCCGTCTCGCTGACGAACCGCGACAATCCCCGCAACTTTTTAAGATTTTCCGGGGTGATGCAGGGTCGCTCCATTTTGAGGGTCAGGATCGGGATGAGGGTGATCAGGTCGGCGTTGCCGCACCGTTCACCATAACCGTTGATGGTTCCCTGGACCACTACGGCGCCCTGGTTGACGGCCTCGATGCTGTTGGCCACGGCCAGGCCGGCGTCGTTGTGGGTATGGATGCCCAGACGGATGCCGGATTGCCCGACAGCCGATCTGACCGCGCGAAAGGCATCGGCGATAAATGAGGGCAGATTGCCGCCGTTGGTGTCGCACAGAATCAGCGCATCGGCCCCCCCCCGAATCGCCGCGTTCAGGGTCAGCATGGCATACTCGGGGTTGGCTCGATACCCATCGAAAAAATGCTCGGCATCGTAGAACACCTCGCGACCTTTTTGTTTGAGCCAGATCACGGTTTCTTCGATCATGGAAAGGTTTTCTTCCAGGGTGTTGCTCATGAGCTTCACATGGTGGTCCCAGGTCTTTCCGAAGATGGTGACCACCGGTGTTTCGCTCTCGACGAGGGCCGCCAGGTTATGGTCGTCCCCCGGCAGAATTCCCGGGCGTCGGGTGGAGCCGAACGCGGCCAGGCGGGCGGTGTTGAACCGAACTGTTTTGGCCAGGTTGAAAAACTGGCGATCCCTGGGGTTGGAGCCCGGCCAGCCACCCTCGATGTAGTGGATCCCGATATCATCCAATCTCTGGGCGATCTTGATCTTTTCCTCGGCCGAGAAATTGATGTTTTCTCCCTGGGTTCCATCTCTCAGTGTGGTGTCGTACAACAGGACCGGATCCATCTCGGTTCTCCTTTCAGAGGCGTCTATGCGCCGTTTCGGTACGGTAGGTTGCCGAGCCGAAAAGTGTCAACATTACTGCTTTCGATTTTCCGGCCGGAGGGCCCGGACGGCACTTCCCGCCCGCCACATCTCCGATTTCCTGATCGCGTCGAGCTCGGCGTTCAGCTTTTCGCGATAATCCGGGGCACTGTTGACATCCAGTACCCGCCGGGTTTCATCGCCGTTTTTGACGCTTTCATATAGTCGGTCGAAAACGGGGATGACGGCGTCGCGAAATCGGGGCGCCCAGTCCAAGGCCCCTCGTTGGGCCGTGGTGCTGGTATTGGCGAACATCCAGTCCATGCCGTTTTCCGCCACGAGTCGGATCAGGCTCTGGGTCAATTCCTCCACGGTTTCATTGAATGCCTCGCTGGGGCTGTGGCCGTGCCGCCGGAGGAGATCGTACTGGGCTTCCATAACGCCCGCAAGGCAGCCCATCAGGACGCCCCGTTCCCCGGTGAGATCGCTGTAGACCTCTCTCTCGAAGGTGGTCTCGAACAGGTAGCCCGATCCGATGGCAATACCCATGGCCAGGCATCGTTCCCGGGCCCTTCCCGTGAAATCCTGGAAAACGGCGAAACTGGAGTTGATCCCGCTGCCGTCGAGGAAATTGGTGCGAACCGTCCTGCCGGATCCCTTGGGCGCGGCCAGAATGACATCCACGTTTTCAGGAGGTACGATCCCGGTCTGGTCTTTGTAGACCACCCCGAACCCATGGGAGAAATAGAGGGCGTCCCCTTCGTTGAGGCAGGCCTTGATTTTGGGCCACATGGCCACCTGACCGGCGTCCGAGAGGAGATACTGAATGATGGTCGCTTTTCGAGCGGCCTCCTCGATGGGGAAAAGGGTTTTTCCAGGCACGAAGCCGTCGGCTACGGCGCGATCCCATGACGCCCCGCCTTCACGCTGTCCGACGATGACCCGAACACCGTTGTCCCGCAGGTTGAGGGCCTGACCCGGCCCCTGGACCCCGTATCCGATCACCGCTACGACTTCGTTTTCGAGAATGGTCCTGGCCTTTTCCAAGGGAAATTCTTCCGATGTGACCACCTCTTCCATAACACCGCCAAAATCGATCTTTGCCATATGAATGCTTCTCCTTTATGATGCTTAACGCATATGTTGAAATGCAGAGTTATTTGGGTTCCCGGAACAGTGCGATGGCCCCTGTCCGGGCAACCTCCTTGATGCCGATGGGCTTCAGAAGACTCAGGATCGCCTCGAGCTTCCCTTCGTCGCCGGTGACCTCGATGGTGTAATGATCCGGTCCGACATCCACGATCTTTCCCCTGAAAATATCCACGATTCTCAGGATTTCGGCTCGATTTTCGGCCTTGGCACTCATTTTGATGAGGGCCAGCTCCCGATGAACATATCTTGAACCCGTCAGCTCATGGACCTTGATCACGTTGATCAGTTTGTTGAGCTGCTTCTTGACCTGTTCGACGACCGGCTGATTTCCCTTGGTGACGATGGTCAGGCGGGATACGTTTTCATCGGTGGTTTCGGCCACGCAGAGGCTTTCGATATTGTACCCCCTGCCTGAAAACAAACCGGATATTCGCGAGAGCACTCCCGGCTGGTTATCGACCAGGATGGACAAAACGTGTTTTTCCTCTGAAAGCATATAAGCACTCCTCTTCCTGGGATCGATGCCCAGGGATCCGTCGCTTCAATCAGACCAGAAGCATCTCCGTGATGGGTTTGCCGGCCGGGACCATCGGGTAGACGCTTTCTTCCTTTTCTACGACAAAGTCCATAATCACCGGTTTTTTGACCGACAGCCCTTGAAAGAGCACCTTTTCCACCTCATCGGGCCGGGTAGCCCTTAACCCCACGGCGCCATAAGCCTCGGCCAATTTGACGAAATCGGGCGCGTGTTCCATGCAGGTGCAGGCGTAACACTTATTGTAGAACAACTCTTGCCACTGCCGCACCATCCCCAGGTATCCATTGTTCAGGATGACTATTTTGACGGGGAGTCCGTATTGAACCGCCGTGGCCATTTCCTGGATGTTCATTTGTATGCTGCCGTCGCCGGCCACGTCCACAACCAGTTCGTCCGGACAGGCCACCTGAGCGCCGATGGCCGCAGGCAAGCCGAACCCCATGACGCCCAATCCGCCCGAGGTGATGAAATGGCCCGGTTCGTTAAAATGGTAATACTGGGCGGCCCACATCTGGTTCTGGCCGACCTCGGTGGTGACAATGGCTTTGCCTTCGGTTAACCGGTAAAGCTCTTCGATCACGAACTGAGGCTTGATGATGTCCGGTCCCTGCTCGTAGGCCAACTGTGTTTTGGCCTTCCAACCGGCGATCTGGGCAAACCACCCGCTACGCTTTTCCGAAAGATTACCCAGCTCCTCGTCGTTGAGGAGATGGTTGATGTGGCCGAGGGTGATCTTGCAGTCTCCCACCACCGGGATCGACACCGGTATGTTCTTGCGGATGGAGGTGGGGTCGATATCGATGTGGACAATCTGGGCCTGGGCGGCAAAAGTATCCGTCTTGCCGGTCACCCGGTCGTCGAACCTGACGCCGACGGCGATGAGCAGATCGCAGGCGGCGGTGCACTTGTTGGACCGGTACGTGCCGTGCATACCGATCATCCCCAACCACAGGGGGTCCGTGGCCGGGAAGGCCCCCAAACCCATAAGGGACGTGGTGACGGGAATCTGTGCCCTGCGGGCGAATTCGGTGAGTTCCTTGTGGGCCTTGGCCAGGATGACACCCCCTCCGGCGAAGATCATGGGGCGTCGCGCCATTTTGACCAGTTCGATCACCTTATGGAGCTGCTTCATGTTGGGGTTGTAGGTGGGGTTGTAGGATCTCAGCTTCACTTTTTTTGGGGCGTGATACTGGGTAACGCTGTTGATGACATCCTTTGGCAGGTCCACGAGGACCGGCCCGGGTCGGCCGGATCGGGCGATGTAGAATGCCTCTTTGATGACCTGGGCCAGTTCCTCGACGCTTTGCACCAGGTAATTGTGCTTGGTGCACGGTCGGGTGATGCCGACGATGTCCACCTCCTGAAAGGCATCATTGCCGATCAGGTGGGACGGTACCTGACCCGTGATGACCACCAGGGGGATGGAATCCATGTAGGCCGAGGCGATGCCGGTTACCGTATTGGTCGCCCCAGGGCCCGAGGTTACCAGACAGACCCCCACCTTGCCGCTCGCCCGGGCGTATCCGTCGGCGGCATGCACCGCGCCCTGCTCATGGCGGACGAGGATGTGGCGGATATCGGTTTTGACGAGTTCGTCGTAGATATCGATGACCGCGCCGCCCGGATACCCGAATATCGTATCCGCGCCTTCTTCTTTGAGCACCTTCATCAGGATCTGCGCGCCGGTTAACTTCATAGCAACCTCCTTGATGGGTTAAAACGCATCGGTTCACACCCGCCGCGGGTTTTCGACCACGGCGCCGCGGCTGGCCGAAGAGACCATCTGCGCGTACCGGGCCATGTATCCGCGGGTGATCCTGGGATCGGGGGCGCGCCACTCCGCCTTTCTTGCGGCGAGGACTTTATCGGATACCTTCAGAGTGAGGGTTTTTTCCGGGATGTCGACGGCGATGACATCCCCCTCCCGTACCAGAGCGATGGGACCGCCGGCCATGGCCTCCGGCGAAACGTGCCCGATGGACGCACCGCGGGTGCCGCCGGAAAATCGCCCGTCGGTCAGCAGGGCGACATGGGCGTCCAGGCCCATGCCGGCGATGGTGGACGTTGGGGTCAGCATCTCACGCATGCCCGGACCCCCCATGGGGCCCTCGTATCGAATAACGACGACGTCCCCCTTTTGGATCTTTCCGGCCATGATGGCGCCGGACGCCGCTTCTTCAGAATCGAACACGCGTGCCGGTCCCTCGTGGCGCATCATCTCTTCCCGCACCGCGGACTGCTTGACGACGCATCCTTCGGGGGCCAGATTTCCAAAAAGAACCGCCAATCCGCCCTCGGCGTGGTAAGGATCATCCACCGGACGGATGACCTCACGGTCCAACACCGCGGCATCGGCGATGTTGGTGCCGACCGTTTCGCCCGTGACGGTGAGGACGTCTAGGTGGATTCGTCCGACCTTTGACAATTCCTTCATGACGGCGGGAATACCGCCGGCGCGGTTAAGGTCTTCGATATGATCCTTTCCGCCGGGGCTGAGGGAACAGAGATGGGGGGTCTTTCGACTCACCGTGTTGATGAGATTCAGATCCATATCCACCCCCGCCTCCCGGGCGATGGCTGCCAGGTGGAGGACGGTGTTGGTCGAGCACCCCAGGGCCATGTCGACGGCCAGGGCATTTTGAAAGGCGCTTTCCGTCAGGATTTTTCGCGGCGTGATCTCCCGTTCGAGGAGCGTCATCACCCGCATGCCCGCCTGTTTGGCCAGGCGGATCCTGGCGGCCATGACAGACGGGATGGTGCCGTTGCCGGGCAGACCCAGGCCAATGGCTTCCGTAAGGCAGTTCATGGAGTTGGCCGTGAACATGCCGGAGCAGGAGCCGCAGGTGGGGCAGGCTGCCTCCTCGATCTCCAGAAGCTCGGATTCGGTCATACGGCCGGATTTGACGGCGCCGACCGATTCGAAAACGGTGATCAGATCCACTTTTTCACCGGTTCTGGGATGACGGCCGGCCAGCATGGCACCGCCGCTGACCACCACCGCAGGAAGATCGAGACGCGCGGCCGCCATGAGCATTCCCGGAACGATTTTGTCGCAGTTAGGCACCAGCACCAATGCATCGAGGGCATGGGCCGTGGCCATGACCTCGATGGAATCGGCGATGAGTTCCCGGCTTCCCAACGAGTATTTCATGCCGATGTGGTTCATGGCGATGCCGTCGCATACGCCGATGACGCCGAATTCCACGGGCGTCCCGCCGGCCATGTAGATCCCGGCCTTGACCGCTTCAACGATCTTATCGAGATGGATGTGGCCGGGAACGATGCTGTTCACTGAATTGGCGATGCCGACAAGGGGTCTCTCGATCTCGACATCGGTATAGCCCATGGCTTTGAAGAGCGCCCGATGGGGTGCCCTTTCCAGGCCCTTTTTCGCATTGTCGCTTTTCATGGGTTGCCGTCTTTCTTCCAAAAAAAATCCGTTATCGGCACTGGGCTGATAACGGATTCTGAAGTGTTCTGTTGTGTTTTCGTCAGGCCATTATCAACCCTTTTCTGCCTCGATGGGAAGGAGTACCCCAAGAAGGAGAACGAGAATAATAATGCTGATAATGACGATGTTGGACACTGAACGAAATTCCTTTTGTATAGATTATATAGCTCGTAACAGGCTTTGAAGTCCCTGTCAACTTTTTTGTTCGATTCGGGTGAATTGCGGTCTTTTCACGATGCCTCGTCATCGCCGCCAGTGTTTCTGAAGCCGCAGGCGGGGTTGAGACACATCAGAAACGTACCGTCTTTCTTTGTAGTTTTTTCGACCATGAATTGCGCACCGCACTGAGGGCAGGAACGATTGACGGGTTTATCCCAGATGGCATATTTGCAATCCGGGAAGCGGCTGCACCCATAGAAAACCTTTCCCCGCTTGGACCGTCGTTCGACCAGTTCACCGGTACACCCTTCTTCCGGGCATTTGACGCCGGTGGACTGCCCCCCGACGTCCGTGCTGGCGGACTGGGTATACTTGCACTCGGGGTAGCCGCTGCAGGCCAGGAAGGTGCCGTAACGCCCGCGCTTGATGACCATGGGTTTTCCGCATTTCTCGCAAGCCTTGTCGACGGCATCCTCGGAGACGGGTTCGATGATCTGGATGTTGCCCTTTTCGTCGCGGGTGTAATCCCGACTGAAATTGCACTCGGGATAGCTGCTGCAGGCAAGGAATGGACCGTTTTTACCGACTTTGATATGGAGTTCGCTGCCGCACTGGGGACATTTGATGCCGGTGGAGGCACCTACGCCTTTCATGCTGAGCATGCTCTGGTCGGCGGCTTCCAACTCGGAGGAGAAGGGCGCGTAGAAATCATGAAGAATCATTTTGGCATCGATTTCAGCTGCTTCAACACGATCCAGATCATCCTCCATCTTTGCGGTGAACTCCACATTAAAAATATCCGGGAAGCTCTTGACCACGAGATCGTTGACGATGAGACCCAGTTCGCTGGGACGAAAATATCCTTTCTGTTTCTCCACATACCCCTTCTCCTGGATGGTTGAGAGAATGGCGGCATAGGTGCTGGGCCGACCGATGCCGTTTTCTTCCAGTTCCTTGACCAGGGAGGCTTCGGAGAACCTTGGCGGCGGTTGGGTAAAATGTTGTTTGGGATCGTATCCGTCGAGATTGAGCACTGTCCCTTCGGGAAGGTCCGGCAGAATTGTCTTGTCCGGCTCGGGACGGTCATTGTCCTCGGCCGCCTGGTAAAGCACCATGAATCCGGGAAATTTCACGGTTGAGCCGCTGGCTTTGAACTGGTAAGCGCCGATACGGATGGTCAGTGAGGTGTTGTCGATGAGGGCGGGCTGCATCTGGGAGGCCACGAATCGTTTCCAGATCAGCGTATAAAGCGCAAGTTGGTCTTGATTCAGGTAAGATTTGACGCTGTCAGGCGTATGATGTACCGAGGTGGGACGGATTGCCTCGTGGGCATCCTGGACCTTTTTGCGATTTTTGAAGAATCGGGGCCGCTGGATGGCGTAGGCCTCGCCGAATTGTTCCCGTATCAGCTTCAGCGCTTCTTCCGCGGCTTCAGCGGCGATCCGTGTGGAATCGGTCCTCATGTAGGTGATGACGCCCGTCGGTTCTCCGGAGGCCAGTTCGATGCCTTCATACAACTGTTGGGCCACCATCATGGTTTTCTTGGCCGAGAATCTCAGCTTTCGTATGGCGTCCTGCTGGAGTTTGCTTGTGGTGAAAGGTGGAAGCGGGTTTCGCCGCGTCGTTTTTCGGAGGACCTTCTCCACGACGATCTGCTGCCCCGCCAGCTCCGACAGAATCGCTTCCGCCGAGGCTTCGTCGGGGATGGTCAGCTTCCGACCGTCCTTTTTCGCCAGTTTTGCCGTGAAGGGGGGCGGCGTATCGGCCGATAAGCGGGCGGTGATGGTCCAATACTCCTCAGGCCTGAAAACCTGAATCGCTTTTTCCCGTTCGCAGATAATGCGGACGGCGACCGACTGGACGCGTCCCGCGCTCAGACCGTTTTTGACCTTACGCCACAAGAGCGGAGATATCTGATATCCCACCAGCCGGTCGAGAATCCGTCGTGCCTTCTGGGCATGATATTTGTTGTCGTTCAGGGCTTCAGGCGATTTCATGGCCTCGCGGATACCGGTTTCCGTCAATTCGTGAAACAGGACCCGATGAAAACGGCGGCCCTTCTTTTTGAGCACTTCGGCCGTATGCCATGCAATGGCTTCGCCCTCCCGGTCCGGGTCGGGGGCCAGATAGATATCTTCGGCATCCCCGGCCTCCTTTTTCAAGGAAGAGATCACCTTCTGTTTGCCTGGAATAACCCGGTACTGGGGCTGAAAATCCTTTTCGATGTCTATGCCCATTTCCTTGGAAGGCAGATCCTTGATGTGACCGACGGTTGCGGCAACGTTGTAGTTGCTGCCCAGATATTTTTTGATGGTTTTGACCTTGGTCGGAGATTCGACGACAACAAGTGGTTTACTGCTCACCGCATTCATCCTTGACGCTTTTCATTAACGCTGTTTAGGGTATCTGATTCGATTAAAAACATTTTTCCCGGTGCCTGGACCACAAGGCCCTTCAATTCCATTTGCATCAAAACGGCCGAAAGCTTTCCCGCATCCATGTCGAGACTTCGAACCAGGGCGTCGATATGAATCGGATAGGGCCCGAGGGCCGATATGACCCGCCGCTCCTCGGCGGAAAGGAGCGGGTCTTGAGATCGTTCCGTCCCCAATGTCGAAGAGCCCGCCGTCGCGTGCGTTACGGCGGTGGGGAATTCTTCGAAGATATCGTCCACGGTTTCCACCAGCTTCGCCCCCTGTTTGATGAGAAAGTGGGTGCCGACACTCTTTGTCGAATGCACACTGCCGGGGACCGCGAAAACCTCGCGGTTTTGCTCCGCGGCCAGTCGGGCGGTGATCAGCGACCCGCTTTTCCGGGCCGCCTCCACGACGACGGTTCCCAGGGAGATACCGCTGATGATTCTGTTCCGGACAGGGAAATGATGTGCATCAGGGCCCGCTTTGAGAGGAAATTCGGTGATAACCGCTCCGGACCTGGCGATTTGGTGACATAGATGCCGATTCGCCGCCGGATAAACCTGGTCGAGACCGGTTCCCAGAACGGCTATGGTTTTTCCCCCGGCCGCCAGAGCACCCTCATGGGCGGCCGTATCGATGCCCAGGGCCAGGCCGCTGACGACGGTGAAGCCGGCCGAGGCTATTTCCGAGCAGAGTTTCCGCGCTGTGGCGCGGCCGTAAGCCGTGGCGCTGCGCGACCCGACTACGGCGATGTTGTGCATGCCGTCGCCCAGGTCTCCATAGACATACAGAAACGGAGGCGGATCGGGGATTTCAAGTAAAAGACCCGGATAGTCCGGGTCGTTCATCGTAATAATGGAGTAAGCACTTCGTTTTAACAGTGCAAGTTCTTTTTTGACGGCCTCCGTCAGAGGATGAGCCTTGATGGCGACTGCCAGGCGCCGTGAGACGCCGTCGACCGACTGAAGTACCTCGATAGCGGCCTGAAAGACCTCGTCTGGTGAACCGAATCGATCTACGAGCCGTTTGAACAGATAGTTGCCGACCCCTGGAACGCTTCGCAATCTGAACCAGGCGGTCAGACTGTTCAAGGATTCGGATGCCAACGGATCCAACGTCTTCGAGCCCTTCGCGCCTATCGTTTCCCGACGGCTTTCTGCCATGCCAGAAGAATCGGACTGGCAACGAAGATGGACGAATAGGTGCCGATACCGATGCCGATGATCAGCGCGAAAGCGAAATCGTGAATGATGCCGCCGCCCAGAAAAAAGAGCGCCAATACCACGACCAGCGTGGTTGAGGAGGTCAGGATCGTCCGGGAAAGGGTCTCGTTGATGCTTTGATTAATGATGATATCCAGAGAATTTTTGCTGATTTTTTTAAGGTTTTCCCGGATGCGGTCAAAGACGATGATGGTGTCGTTGAGGGAATACCCGATGATGGTCAGAAGGGCTGCGATAATCGGGAGAGAAAACTCTTTGTCGAACAGAGAGAATACGCCCACGGTAATGGTGACGTCATGGATCAGCGCCACGATGGCGCCCATGGCGTATTTGAACTGCAGGAACCAGAACAGCACCAGGCTGACGATCAGGGCCGACAAGATCAGAAAAGGGATGCTCACTTTAAGAAGAGATAGCAGGTAGACCGCACCGATGAGGACGGCCACCATGATCCCGGACTGTACCCATTTGAGCTCGAATCGGCCCGAAATGTAGATGGTGATGAACAGCAGGGCGTAAAACATGGCGAAAAGCGCTTTTTCCCGCAAGTCCTTGCCCACCTGCGGACCCACCATCTCCACGCGTCGGATCTCGACATCGCTTCCCGTGGCGGTTTTCAAGGTCTCTCCGATCCGGTTCTGCAACTCCTCCGAGACTTCTTCGGAAACATCGCTCCGGATGAGGAACTCATGGTCTTGCGCCTCTCCGAAAACCTGAACCGTCGGTTGCGTGATGCCGATCTCTTCCAGCCCTTTTCTGATCGAAGCCGCAGTGACGGCGCTGTCGAATTTGACCTGAATGACCGTGCCACCGGCAAAATCGATGCCGTATTTGGGGCCGCCGTGGAAAAGAAGGGTGGCGATGCTCAACAGCAGCAGTACACCGGAGATGCAGTATGCGATGTTCCTTCTGCCGATAAAGTCGATATTGATGTCGGATTTGATAAACTGCATGGTTCGTTATCCTCGGTTGATGGGTTCGGTCCAGTAAGGCTTGCCGATTACACGCCCGGAATTCATATGCTGATTTTTTTGACCCGGCGGTTGACGAGCAGATAATCGAAAACGATTTTCGTCACGAAAAGCGCCGTAAAGAGACTTGAGATCACTCCCAGGCTTAGGGTGACGGCAAATCCCTTGACGGGGCCGGTACCGAACTGAAACAGAACCAAGGCGGCGATGAGGGTCGTCACATTGGCGTCCATGATGGTCAGGGTGGCGCGGTCGTAGCCCGCGTTGACGGCCGAATGCTGTGTTTTGCCGATCCGCAGCTCTTCCCGGATGCGTTCGAAGATGAGGACGTTGGCATCCACGGCCATGCCGATGGTCAGGATGATCCCCGCAATGCCCGGCATTGTCAGCGTCGCCTGAAAGACGGCAAGCCCTGCCGCAATGAACACGATGTTGAGAATGAGCGCGAGATCGGCGATGAGCCCGGACATGTTGTAATAAACGACCATGAAGATCACCACCAGGATGCTGCCCACGATCATGGAAAAAAGCCCCTTACGAATGGAGTCCGAGCCCAGGGACGGCCCGACGGTGCGTTCTTCCATCACTTTTACGGGGGCGGGAAGTGCGCCCGCCCGCAGAACGATGGCCAGATCCCTGGCCTCCTCCGCGGTGAAATTACCGGTGATGCGGGCTTCGCCGCCGCTGATCCGTTCCTGAATGACCGGCGCCGAGTAAACCTTGTCGTCCAACACGATGGCCAGCCGCTTCCTGACGTTTTCGCCGCTGATCTTTTCGAATATTCGTGCACCCTTGCGATCAAAATTGATGGAAACATAGGGTTCGTTGTACTGGGAATCGATCTGGACCCGGGCATCGGTCAGGTAAGCGCCGGTCAGCACCGCGTTTTTCTTGACCAGAAAGGGGGTCTTGATCTCCCGACGGGTATTGGGATCCCGGTCGATCTGCCACAACAGCTCGGTTCCCGGAGGAGGCGTTTTATCGACATAATCCTGGGGCGTGTTTACCTCGTCCAGAAGCTTGAACTCCAGCTGTGCGGTTCGCCCGATCAACTCTTTGGCCCGTTGGGTGTCTCGAATGCCGGGAAGTTGGATGAGGATACGATTCTCACCCTGATTCCGGATATCCGGTTCGCTCACGCCGAACTGATCGATCCGGTTCCGGATGGTCTCCAGAGCCTGGGCCACGGCCATGGTCTTGATGCCCTCGACTTCCTTTTCCGGCAAATCCATCCTCAATGTGACGGCATCGTTTTCCCGGGATGTCGCTATCATTCGCAGCTCGGGAAACTCACCGTCCAGGACGGCATTGACTTTTTCATCCTCGGTCGACGGGATCGAGAGGACGATGACGTTTCCCTCGACCCGATCGAGCCGGGTGTATCTGAGCCGCTCGCTTTTGAGGGCGTCTCGAATTTCCTGGGTCAGACGACCTACGGTGCCTTCGACGGCCTTATCCGTATCGACCTCGAGAACGAGGTGCATGCCGCCTTGGAGATCCAGCCCGAGATTGATCTGTTTGTGTGGCCACATACCCGGTGCGATTGTCGGGAGAAGATAAACGACCGCAGCCGTCAGGACGATGCCAACGATTATCAGCCTCCATGAGATGTTCTTCAATGATCCGTTCCTTTCACGAGTGGATTTGGTCAATGCATCCGGCAAACGAGGATGGGGGCAATCCACTGACCAATAGCGAAAAACCCCGATAAACGAGATGGACAACGAAAATCATCTCGATTTAAAACGGGGTTTTAAAGAGGATACTCTATCTATTTGGATTTTAGATCGTCGGAATCTTTGTCGTTTTTGTTCGACTGCTTTTGGGGTGTATCCTGAAGCAGGGACCCGACATAACCCCGATTGATTTTGACCCGGACTTTATCGGCAATCTCGAGGGATATGGCGTCTCCGTCCAGACCGACGATTCGGCCGTAAAGACCTCCGTTGGTCATGATCCGGTCGCCTTTTTTTAAATTATTGACCATCTCGCGATGCTGCTTCGCCTTTTTCTGTTGGGGACGAATCAACAGGAAATAGAAGATCACGAACATCAATATCAGGGGGACGAAAGAGGCGAACCCGCCGGCCCCTCCGGAGCCGCCGCCGGCAGGCGGGGCCATTGCATAAGCGATATCGATCACAACAAACCTCCTTGAAAAAATATATAGTTTAATTCCAAATGACCGATTCTTGTAAACAAAACGGCGCACATATACTTTAAATATCCACGTTCGTCAAATGGTTTCCATTTTTTTCCCTTGCGCACGCCCATGCCGGCCTTTATTCTGCGGGCAGCCAGAGCGTTTCCCCGTCGAACTGAATGCGCTTGATATCATCCCGCTCGATTTTCTTGATTAAATCGATGGCCTTGGCCATATTGAAAACGATGATCTTGGTCATGGGCTGAATGATGTTGACGTTGTCCGAAAGGCGGCGCTCACGAAGGTTGTAGATGTAAACCATCCCCTCCGCGAATTTCAGAATTTTCCCCACCCCTGAACTGACGCCCCTTTCGTTGGGTTCGTCGGCGACGGGGGACAGGAGGATACCTCTGGATGCGAAGTTTTCCTTCAGAAATTGAAAATGGATATTCCAGATGTTGTCGCCGGGGCGGACGATGTAGATGCCGTAGACCTCGGTTTTTGCATCGGGAACCAGCCGATCCGTCAGACGATCCTCCAATTCGTCGGCTGTGACGTGAAGGTCCTGCAATATTGCATCGATGTTTGCCGTTGCCTCGGCATCCGTCATCGTCGAAAAGGTCTCAAGTTTGTCGATTCTGTTGAGCACGGTTTCGTATGTTTCCAGCGCGGTGATCCGATCGACGAGCTCGGTCCGTTCCCGGACGAGAGTCGGTGCGGCGGCCAGATCCTTGATTTCGGTAAGGGCTTCATCGATTTCTTTCAATCGGGTTCGGGATTCGTTCAGAATCTCAAGCAGCCGGTCTTCCACCGCCGGATCCGTCGCCGGGAATTCCATCCCAGCAGTCAGGCGGCGTTCGAGGTCTGTTTTCTGCAAGGTCAGAACGGCCGCTTCTTCAGCCGGGTTTCCTCCTGATTCCCTGCGTTTCCGGACGAGTTCCCATTCGCGAATCGCCGAAAGAGCGCTGCGGTACGCATGGTAGTCGTTTACCACCTCTCGGAGGCTTTCGTGTTCCTTGAGCTTTTTCGCCAGATCAGGTGTATCCGGCGATGCTTTTTCGAGTTCATCTTCCAACGCCTCAAAGCGTTTTTCGCTCTCTCTGAGCTGGGTATAAAGGCGGTCGATCCGCTCCTTTTCGTTCAGGGTGGAGAGGGTGGGGCCCAGATCCGATTCCGATATCGTTCCACTCTTGATCCGGATTTTTTCGAGAATCTCCTCCATGGAAAGCGAGATTCCGCCGACCTCGAGGGTCTCGCCCGATTCGACAATCATGTCGACGCTGTCTTTCAGTCCGAATTGGGCTTTTCTCTCGGACATCAGCTTTTTGAACTCATCGTCGGTGATGTCGTAGTGAACGACGGGGCCCGGCGATTGCGTTGTCTCGACGGAATCCAACGCCATTCCCGCGGACGGCGATTCACCCTCCGGGACGGTTTGGGAAGAATGGGGCGGAAGGGGCGTTGTTGCCGGGGCATGGGTTTTTTGCATCCACCAGAACCATCCGATGCCCACCGCCAATACCAGAAGAATGGTCAGTATGAGGATTATCTTGAATGTTCGATTACTGCCGCTCTGATAGTTCGACATAAGCCCCCCTCTTTCAAAAAACCGCGTTCCATGCTCATTCCAGGGTCGGAATCCGCTCCCGACGCAGCGTATCACTCGCTGGTAATCGTGCTCTCTTTGGGAAGCATGGCCGCATCCCCCTCTATGAGAATGCTGATGTCGCGGCGAACCTCCAGGTCGAGAATCTCCCTTCTCTTCTTATTCAGCAGATAATCGGCGACGTCAAGAGGTACGACGCCCTTGACGCGGGTGATTCCCTGTTTCAATGTTTCCAGTTGCAGTCTTCGCAGAATGTTGAGCCCCAGCATTTCCGTTGAAGGCAACTGCCCCTTTCCACCGCAATATTTACAGGGTTGGAAATTGCCGAACTCGATGGAGGGGCGGATCCGCTGCCGGGACATCTCGAGAAGGCCGAAACGGGAAATCCGTCCGACCTTGATGCGGGCCTTGTCCAGTTTGATGAAAGATTTGAGGTTCCGCTCTACCTCCAGTTTGTGCTTGGACTCCCGCATGTCGATGAAATCGATGACGATCAGCCCCCCCAGATCCCTGAGTCTCAACTGACGCGCGATCTCCTCGGCGGCCTCGATGTTGGTGGAGAACGCTGTCTGCTCGATGGAGCGTTTCTGGGTGCTTTTCCCGGAGTTGACGTCAATGGCGACCAGCGCTTCGGTAGGATCGATGACGATGGAACCGCCGGATTTCAGATCGACCCGGTTTTCGTAAATGGACGCAATCTGGTCTTCCAGCTCATATTTGGTAAAGATGGGTTTGTCCCCTTTGTAGAGCTTTACGATTCGGGTATGCTTGGGCGAGATGATATGGATGAAATCTTTGATTTCCTGATAGACCGATTCCGTGTCGACGAGGATCTCCTTCACATCGTGGGTGAAGGAATCCCGGATGGAGCGGAGGACGAGATGACGCTCCTTGTAAAGCAGGGCAGGCGCGCTTTCGCCGATACCTTTCTTGTTGATGTTTTTCCAGAGCGTGAGGAGATACCTGAGGTCTTTCGCCAGGCGGGTTTTGGTGCAGCTTGCCCCGGCCGTTCGAATAATGAGACCGAAACCGTCCGGGATTTTGAGCATGCCGAGGAGTTCTTTAAGGCGATTGCGTTCCTCTTCGTCCTCGATCTTCCGGGAAATGCCCTTGTTCTTGCTTCCGGGCATCAGGACGATGTAACGTCCCGGCAGGGAGATGAAAGTTGTCAGCATGGCCCCCTTGTTGAGGATGGGGTCCTTGGTCACCTGAACCAGGAGTTCCTGTCCCCGCCGAACGAGATTGCTGATGGAATCCTCTCCGGTACGATTGTCCTGGAAATAGTCACTGTGAATTTCATGCTTTTGAAGAAAGCCGTGCCGTTCGGCGCCGTAATCTACAAATACGGATTGAAGCCCGGGCTCGATCCGGGTGATGATGCCTTTGTAGATATTGCCGTGGGTGATCTCCCTGGCCGCGTTTTCTATATTGAACTCTTCCAGTTTGCTGTCCGTAACCTTGGCAATGCGGCATTCGTCGTGATCAACGGCGTTGATAAGGATTTTGCTGCTCATATGGCGTGGTGTCTGTCCCTTCTCGAAGATGAATTGTATAGACTTCCGGATAGTGATTTTGACGGCGACCTCCTTCGTCGACATATGCTCTCAATATGCCGTCATCGCCAGGCCTTGCCAAAATCATTATCGGGAGGTCCATGGATCTATCGGTTCATGCCGATGATAATTCCATGATTGAATAGGCAATTAGATCGTACAAGTCAAACAAATTCTTTATTGACCGGCGCCGGGAAGAGTGCCAATCATAACGATCCCGCAGAACTTCGATATCTGCGCAGCGTTTCATTTCCCGTTCCTGCGGCTTATTGTTCAATCACACCGCATTCCACGGGATTCGCAAGCCCTGATCCCGAACTTTCAGCGGGACCCACCGGATCTTCCCTGGAAAGCAGAGCGGGGCTTTCAACATGGAATTCAACTTTCGATTTTCATGATGTTGACCGGAAAGCACCGGCCTATGAAAGTTGAGATGGAAGAAGAGAATGTCAGCATGAACATATTGATTGCCAATCAATTGATCCTGTCGAACGTGCCGGAGGACGTCGAAGGCGAGATCAAGCGCCGACTCAATTTTCTCAACCCCCGGTGGGCGGAAAACGAACGGATGGGCCGGTGGAACGGCGATACGCCCAAGTACGTGAGAGCCTATGAGAAAACCCGCCGGGGCGACCTCGTCGTCCCGCGGGGGTTTGTCCGCCAGCTCCTTCTGATGTGTCGACGGGCGGGAGTGCCCTGTGAGATCGATGACCGACGGCGCTCATTTGGAGAAACGGCGCTGGTATTCAACGGAGTCCTCAAACCTTTTCAGCAAGAGGCCGCGGAGCGGATGCTGAAAAAGGAGTTCGGGGTTCTTTCGGCCCCGACGGGCAGCGGGAAGACCGTTATCGCCCTCTATATGATGGCCCGGCGGCGGCAGCCGTCGCTGGTGGTGGTGCACAACCGGGAACTCGCTTTTCAGTGGATCGAGCGCATCAAACGGTTTCTGGATGTGGCCGAAAACGACATCGGGCTTATCGGTGCGGGAAAAAAACAGATGGGCAGGCCGGTAACCGTGGCGCTGATCCAGTCCCTCTGCAAGTGCTGCCGTGAGGTTTCGCCGAACACGGGATTCCTTATCGTAGACGAGTGCCATCGAACCCCCAGCCGCACCTTCACGGATGCGGTCTCCGCCTTCGATGCGCGTTTCATGCTGGGGCTTACGGCGACTCCCTGGCGGCGGGACAAGCTCTCCAAGCTGATCTTCTGGTATCTTGGCGATGTCCACCACGTCATCGAAAAAGAAGATCTGGTGGCAGGCGGCCACATCCTGGCGGCCGACGTGGTGGTCCGGGAGACCGCTTTCTCGCCCTATCACGATCCGGTCCGCGAATATGCGAAGATGCTGTCCGAACTTACCGCAGACGACAGACGGAATCACCTCATCGCGGCGGATGTGGCGGCGGAAGCCCTGAAGGGGCAGGGGGTTTGTCTGGTGCTCTCGGATCGGAAACGGCACTGCGAGGTCCTCCAGTCGCTGCTGCGGTATCGGTATAAAATCGAAGCGGCGCTCCTGACCGGGGATGTTCCGCCTCGGCAGCGAAAGGCGGTGCTCGAGGGCATTGGAGCCGGCGAGGTCCGGGTGCTGGTGGCCACCGGTCAACTGGTGGGCGAGGGATTCGACTGCAGGGATCTTGCAACCTTATTCATCGCCACTCCTGTCAGGTTCAGCGGGCGCCTTCTCCAATACCTGGGCCGTGTTTTACGGCCGGCGCCGGGCAAAACCAGGGCTCGTGTCTATGACTATGTGGATTCGGCGGTGGGACCGCTTGCAGCGGCGGCGCTCGCCCGGCAGCGGGTTTATGCGGGAGGGCGCCAGGACGGAGATGGGTGACCCTTCGTTCGGGGATCGAGAATTTCATGAGGGACAAACCGGGATTTGTAGCTCATGGATGGGTTCCCCCGGATGCAGTAACCGAGATACAGGTGGGGAATACCCATCGTTTTCGCCAATTGGATTTCCCGGAGAATCGAAAAAGTACCCGGTCCGCAGTGTCGCCAGGCGGGGTCATGATAGAAGTAAACGCTGGAAATTCCCCCGGGGAGGATGTCCACCAGCCCGATGCCGACGAGACGCGTATCCTTGTAATATGCGATCTCATGCCCGAAGTCGCCGGCGCCCATGACAAAGGATTCGAAATATTCCCGAGTCTCTATGGGGCGGTAAGGCCATCCGCGGCGATGATGCATGTCCTCGTGATACGCATTGTAGAGTTGTACGTGTTCGCGGCTGATCCCGGGTTGTTTGAGAACTGCTCCGACTTTCAGGTTTCGGGCTATACAACGACGCTGACTTTTGGAGGGTCGAAATCGGTCCACGACGACACGAAGGCTGCGGCATTCAGTACAGTCTTCGCATGCGGGGCGAAAGAAGGAGATGCCGAACCGACGCCATCCCCGGGCCACAAGCCGTCCACAGGTTTCGGATGTCGCACCTGCGATGAGGCGGTATTCCAGTGCGGCGAATTTTTCGGGAAGATAGGAACACGTCCGCCGGGTCTCCGTCATGCGGCAGAGTTGGCGGTCCTTCGGACCTGAAACTGTCGTGGGGTTTGCCATATGCCTGATCCGGCCTCCGGTTATGCCGCCGATTCCCCGCCGCCGAAATCCACAAAGGTGCCGATGTTCTTTTTAAGGGCCTGATCCAGGATGAGACGGGCCGCAGCCAGGTCCTCGACGGCGATGCCGAGAGATTTGAACAGCGTGATGTCTCTGGGGGATTGTCTCCCGGGGATCCGTCCCGACAGCAACGCTCCGAGTTCACCGATGATATGGTTTGTGTCGATGACGCCCTCGTTTCTGGGAATGATGAATTCGCCGGCCTCCCGGAGAGCCGACTCGAGGCGGTCGACATAGAGCCGGGCGCCTGCCACGGCAGCCGTATCCAGTTCCCGTGTATGGGGTTGATAGGCGCCGACGGCATTGATATGGGCGCCTGGAGAAATCCAATCCCCCATGACGACAGGCGCGTGAGCGGCGGTGGTGGTACAGATGATGTCGGCGCCTTCAACGGCGGCCTTCGCCGTTTTTATCACCTCGACGGCTCGTCCGAATTTTTTTTCCGCCGTGGCGGCAAAGGCATCTGCTCTCGCTGTCGAGCGGCTGAAAATGCGAATCCGTCGGATCTCCCGGACCGTCAGCATGGCCTCCAGATGGGTTCCGGCCTGAGTGCCCGAGCCGATAATGGCGAGGTCGCTCGCATCGGGGCGGGCGAGATGACGGGTGGCCGCCCCACTGACGGCGGCCGTCCGGATCGCCGTGACGGCCGTTCCGTCCACGATGGCCTGGAGACGACCGTGTTCGGTGTCAAAGAGCAGCACGGCACCCTGATGGCTGTCGTATTCCGTGCCGTGATTTCCCGGAAAGATGGTGATCACCTTCACGCCTACCGATCCGATGCCGCCAAGGTGGGCGGGCATCAGTGCCAGGATGTTCTTGCTGTCGGGCAGGGCGAGCATCTGTCGCAACGGCATAACGGCGTCGCCTTGGTCGAGAAGCCTGAGGGCGTCTTCCATGCTATCGATACAGGCATCCATGGGCATCAGTCTGGTGGTCTCCTCCCGATTCGCTATCAACACCTTCATTCTCGATTCCTTTCCCGGCGTACGGCTTTTCGGTTTTTCTTTCTTCAAACGGTACGGCTTCATTTTCAAACCCGGGGACACTCGGCCCTTCAATGGCGCCCTTTCCATCTGTGTAAAGGAATGACGGCCGTCTGTCAATTTTTTAGCGTGACGCAATTCTACGGCTGGAAATAAATTTCCGATATTTTAAAAATAATCTTGATTTTTTCCTTGAATATGATAGTATAACGATCATTAGTAAGGGCCCGGTCGCGGTTGACGGGCCGGTTTCGTTCTAAAGGAAAGGTCCATTTGTCAAAGTGGTAGCCTGAAGTTTGGAACCCGGAAAAAAATTTTTTAACATGGAGGATTTACCACGATGGCTGATGGAATTGTAAAATGGTTTAACAGCAGCAAGGGTTATGGATTCATCGAACAGGAAAACGGACCGGATGTATTTGTTCACCATTCAGGGATCAATGCAAGCGGTTTCAAATCCCTTGATGAGGGCGACAGGGTCACCTTTGACATCGAGCAGGGCCAAAAAGGACCTGCCGCCGTGAACGTGACGGTCGTTTAACGCTCCGGCCGCATACATAGTTTAAAAAAGGGACATCCGCTTCAGCGGATGTCCCTTTTTAATGATCTGCCAGGCTTAACGGTATGCGGTTCGAGCCGCATTACGATTTGACCCTGGACATGAACTTTCCGGTTTCGGTGTTAACCCGAATCATCTCTCCTGGGGTGAGGTATTCGGGAACGAGAACCGTCATCCCGTTTGAAAGGGTCGCGGGCTTGTTGCGGTTGGTGGCTGAAGCGCCTTTGAGGGCCGGAGCGGTATCGACGATCTCAAGGTCGATGGATGCCGGCAGTTCGACGGCCATGACGCGACCGTTCAACAACAGGGCCGTGATCTCCTCCAGGCCTTCCACGAGCCATTCCGTCTTTCCCTCCAGGCTCGCTTCCCCCAGCGTGTACTGTTCGAAATTCTCGCTGTCCATGAAGGTATACATGTCCTGATTTCGAAAAATGAAGCTGACGGGACGGCGCTCCATCTCCAGTTCTTCCAGGGTGTCGTTACCTTTGAAGGTCTGATCCAGCTTCTGTCCGGTGACCACATTGGTGAACCGGACCTTGTAGAGCGTGTTGCTGCCCCGGGCCGAGGGGGTTTGGACTTCCATATCCTTGACCTGATGGGGCTGGCCGCCGATATCCACGATATTTCCCTTCTTCAGGGTGTTCGCCTTGATCATTGAGTCGTCTCCTGGGTTTCATCTTATGGCTTCGGTTTTGCCGACCGGCGCTTTCCGGCGGCGATTCAAGGGAGATGCCGTTTCAGTGCCTTCCTTCGGTGAAACGGGTCGACCGACCGACGCTTCCCGTCGGCTGATCGCGAATTTATAGCCCATTTTGACGAGGCTTCGCAAGGGTTCTCTTCTCGCAGATCGGGAACGAGGCGTTCGGAATGCCGGCGGGATGACAATTTCAGCGGGCGTCGAAGTGGAATTGCATGAAACTTCCGGAACTGCTATAGGGTACCTCCAGTCAGTCTCCAAATCATGACGATCAAGAGGTGTTGTTTTGCGAAAAAGACAATGGCGTTTCGGTTACATCTTCTTTTATGTGCTCTTCCTGCCGGACACCTGGCAGATTATCACAGGTCTCATCGCCGCATGGGTTGTGGTTCCCCGGATTCGGCCTCAGGACCTGGGGGCGGCCGGCGGAGTGGTGCTGTTTTTCATGATCGCCGTCATCGGGTATGTCGCCGCAGCGCCGTTGGGCCGCTGGATTACCCGGGCCCTGAAAAAATGGATTCTGGGGGACAGACGCCCCTGAACCATTCGATGCTTGAACCAGCAGGTCGCTCCGGAGGAGATTCCGAGATTAAGGAACCGCTTGTTTCCGGAGGGGGGACAGGGAATCGGCAAGCCTTTTCAGCCCTTCCGCTATGGAAATTTCCGGCCGGTACCCCAAATCTCTTTTCGCAGCGGTGATGTCGAACCAATGGGCAGTGGCCAATTCTTCGGCGACAAACTGCGTCATGGGGGGTTCGCCGGGGAGGCGGAAGGCACGGTACAGCCATTCCATAAGATGTCCGGCAAAAGCGGCCTGCCGTTTGGAGATGGTCCGTCGCACCGGCGGCTTCCCGGCGGCGGCGAGAATCGCGTTGATCATGTCCCACAGGGGGATCGGATCGTCCTGACTGACGAAATAGATGCGGCCGGAGATCTCGGGACGATCTCGAAGGGCCTGAGCCGCGAGCAGGTGGGCCTTTGCCGCGTTGTCGATGTAAATAGTGTCGACCCGGTTCCGGCCGTTTCCGACAATTCTGAGACGGGCGGCCCTTTTCAGGATCCGGGGTGTCAAGTGGGGATCGCCCGGCCCCCAGATCAGGTGCGGACGGATAACGACGGCCGGAAGTCCTTCCGCTGCGGCGGCGACCACTGCCTGCTCGGCCAGGGCCTTGGTCCGGGGATAGTGGGCGGTGTAATATGTCGGGTAGGGTGCGGTTTCATCGATGCCTTCCATATCGGTGCCGTCGAAGATGACGCTGGGAGAGCTGGTATGGATCAGCCGGGCGACCCCGGTTTTCCGGCACGCTCGAAGGATGTTCCCGGTACCCGTCACATTGGCGCTGTAATAGACCTTTCCATCCCCCCAGACGCCGGGTTTGGCCGCTGTGTGGAAGACGACCTCGACGCCGCGGCAGGCGCGTTCCACCGCCTCGGGATCGGTCAGGTCTCCGCGGATCTGGCGAACGCCGAGATCATCGAGGCCGGTATAGTGTCCCCGGGAGAAGGTCCGAACGGTTTCGCCCTGCTGAACCAGTTCCCGAACGATGGCGCCGCCCAGAAATCCGCCCCCGCCGGTAACGAGGATGTCGCCGTCGGCTATTTTGTTGCCCATGCCGCAAGCTGTTCTCTGTAGATCTTGGCGTTGTGACGAATGTCCACCGGAAAACCGTCATGGAACAGGATGGTTTTAATCTCCTGGGTCATGGGGTGTTTGGCCGCCAGATTGAGCAGCTCGTGCTTCAGGGCATCCTTGTTGACATTCTTGTCATTCTTGTTCAACTCGATGCAAATCACGGGCTTTTGGTGCGGCGCCCTGCCCACGCCGACCAGAGCGCTCCTGAAGACGGCGGGATGCTGATTGAAGATGGCTTCGCAGGGAATGGTGAACAGCGGCCCGTTTTCCGTGACGACGCGATGGGTTTTCCGACCACAGAACCAGACCCGATCCTTGTTGTCCTGCCAACCGACATCGCCCATACGATGCCAGAACGCGTCGCCGTCGGGTATCTTCGCCGCCGTCTCCTCCTGGGGCCTTTCGAAATAGCGGCGGGTGACCACATCCCCTTTGACGACGATTTCGCCGATCTCGCCCTTTTCCACAAGAAGGTCATCGGACCACTGTTCGATGGGATTGTCGGTAATGCGGATGATGCCGACGGTGATGTCGCCTACGGGACGGCCGACGCAGATGCCGTATCCCTGTTCGCTGAATTTGCGGGTAGCGCTCAGAATTTCCTTGGCGCCCAGACATAGGACCGGCATGGCTTCCGTGGCCCCGTAGGGCGTATAGATCTCCGCGTCCTCGGGCAGCATTCCGGAAAATTTTTCGATTATGGCGGGCATTACCGGAGCACCGGCGGAGATAACCCGCCTCAGAGAAGGCAGCGTGATTCCGGCGCTGCGACCGTGCTCTCCTACATGGTTCAACAGGGCCGGCGATCCGAACATATTGGTGATCCCCTGATCCTCGATAATATCGACGATCTTTTCGGGATCGGCCTCTGCCGGTCGGGTGGGATCCATGTCCGGGATGACGGCGGTCATGCCGAGAGCCGGGTCGAACAAGGAGAATAGGGGAAAAGTGGGCAGATCGATCTCGTCGGGTCCGATGCCGAAGTAGCTCTGGATATGGCGGACCTGTGCATCGAAGTTGCCGTGGGTGTAGATCACGCCCTTGGCGGGTCCGGTGGCTCCGGTGGTGAAAAGAATGGCCGCAATCTCGTCGGCATAGGTGACGGCGGGCTGGTAGGGCACCCAGGGACGCTGGTGGACCTGCTTGAGGTTGAAGGCGCCCGGAAACCACCGGCGCCCGACGCTCACCCAAGTGGTGACGGTGCGGAAGAATGCCGGATACCGCCATCGCAGGAGATGCGCTTTGGCAATCCCGATGAAGCCTTCGGGTTTGCTTTCCTGAATGCACTGGATCATCCGTTTGACCCCCATGCCCGGATCCACGACGACGGGGACGGCGCCGATCTTGAACAAGGCAAAGGTCAACGCAAAAAAATCGAGGCTGGGGGGGACCATCAAGAGCGTTCGGGTGCCCCGTCTGATACCGACCCGCTCAAGGCCGTGGGCCAGACAATCCGATTCTTTGTCAAGCTGGGTAAACGTCAAATGCGTATAGGCGACACGGTTGCTGTCGTCCCATCCTGCGGGATAGACGACAGCGCGTTTGTTCGGATACTTGACTGCCGACTCCTTCAAACGATAAGCGATATTGAGGGGCCGACGATCCGTATCCGCCTGAATTGGAGGTGCGTCGGGTTCCCTGTATCCTCTGTTGCCATTTACGTCTTCTTCCGGAAGTCCGTCGACCCGATCGATTGTATCCATTATTTACCTTTAGTTACCTTTTGGAGCCCACCTGTGATTGGGTTTGGAGGGAGACAAAATAAAAATAAGAGTAATTATTAACTCAATCAGAATGTTTTTTCAAGAAATCTTTGACGAGGGGGATGACGGCCGGGCTTTTATCCTCCAGGAGATAGTGGCCTCCGTCTGAAAATGCATGGACTTCTGCCCGGGGAAAGCGCCGGCGCCACTCATCCAGGTAATCAGTGTCGAAAACGAAATCGGCGAGGCCCCAAAGGATGAGCGTCGGAAGATGAGAGAGATCATGCAAATGATCCGCCACGCGGCGAACCATGGAATAGCTGGGGTCTTCGGGCGACAGGGGAATGTCCTGAACGAACTTGAGGGTGGCCATTCGACGTGCGGGTGAATGATAGGGCGCCGTGAGTCCGAGGCGAACGGCTCGGTCCAGCCGGCTTCCGGGGGCCATGAAAACGGCGGCCCGGGAAAAGATGTTGAGTCCCAGAACGGCGGGGACGGCCAACAGCGGCAGGTCTCTGATCAGTCGGAGTCTCAGGGGAAGGCGCTTTTTTCCGGGAGGGAAAAACCCGGCGGTATTGGTGATGATCAACTTCCCGATACGCTCCGGATGTCTGATGGCATAGCATAGTCCGATCATGCCGCCCCAGTCGTGTACCATCAGCGTCAGAGGGCTGTCGAGGCTCAAATGATCCAGAAGTCGTTCGAGGTCGTCGACCCGGTTCCTGAGACGGTAGTCGTATCGGCGAGGAGACGGGGCATCCGAGAGGCCGCATCCCATGTGATCCGGCACGATGACCCGGAAATCCGGCGACAGGGCTCGAACCATTTCTCGAAAATAAAATGACCAGGTCGGGTTGCCGTGGAGCATGACTACCGCGGATCCTTGGCCTTCATCGAGATAATGATAGCTCAGTCCGTCGATGTCGAGGAAATGAGATTGAAACGGGTAGAGGGTGCGAAACGCCGACATGTCGAATTTATTTGGGGGCATACGCGTCTTCCTTTCAGGATAAGCTTACCAGTCGATGCCGAGCATCATGCAGTTCAGGCCGCTCCCTATGCCGAAAAAACCGACTCTGTCGCCTTTTTGAAGAACCCCTCGTTCGGCGGCGATGGCGGCTGTGACGGGCAGAGAGACCGTTCCGATATTGCCCAGGAACGGAAACGTTACGAAATCCTTTTCCAGAGGGATGCCGATGGATTCGAGGATTGTTTTCTGGTGGGACGCCCCGACCTGGTGGCAGATGATCCGGTCCGGGGCATCCGCCGGCCATTTCATTTCCGCCGCAAATGCGTGGTAGGTTTCGATGCCCAGGTTGACGCCGTTTTTGAGAACGCCTATGGAATCGGTTTTCATGACGGGCGTGCCGTGGACGGCGCGTCCGGCATCGGGACCCCACAGGCAGAGCCGGTGAAAACGGGCGGCATGCCGGGCGACCCCTCCCACGAGGCGATGCCCCCTGCGGGAAAGGGATGAATGGGTCATGACCACTCCCACCGCCCCCGATCCGCCGGTCAAGGTGGCAATGGTCTCTTTGAACAGGGTCATGTCCTGAATCTCGAGGAGGCGGTTGATGGTGATGTCGACGATTTCCCGAGCCGTTTCGCAAGAGACGACAAGGCCTGCGCGGATATGTCCCAACTCGATGGCGTTGGCGATATGGATCATGCCGTTCAGGACCCCAAGGCATGCGTTGGACACATCGTAAACCTGGGCTTCGGATGGGATTTGCAGCGCATCGGCCACCGCGCAGGCCGTTGCCGGTTCGAGGTTGTCCCGACAGACGCCGGCAAAAATCAGCATGCCGATATCACCCGTTGAGATCGAGGCGGTGTCGAGAACTTTTCGACCTGCTGCTGCGGCGCCTTCGGAGACCTTGAACCCTGGATCCCAGAATCGACGCTCATAGATTCCGGTAATGGCCTCGAGTTGTCCGCTTTTGAGACGGAGGCGCCGGTAAAGGGGTGCAAGGCGTTCTTCGAGGTCCCGTGAAGCCACCACGTTCGGCGGCAGTTCGTACCCAAAGGCATCGATGTAAACATTGTTGAATTGCATAACCCTGCCGTTCTCCAGAATGAACTATTGACGATTCGGTCAACCGTCCGATATCTGAGTCAATCCTCATCCGTCGTTGCCGCAACCTGATGGTGGTTCGCCGCGGGTCTCGGAATTCGTAAGCCTTCTTGATCGAACGTGTTGCGGAACCGTATGAATTGATCGTTACGAATGTATCAGTCGATGGGCATCAGTTTCAGCCCGAAATTGTCCAGCCGATAGATAAACAAACCGTCAACCTTTATAAATCCGTTTGCCTGTATGGTCGGCGTATCCCCTTCCGTCACCTTGGTGATCACGGCGTCCACCTCGATTCTCTGGTGGGTCTGAAGAATCTGGCCGCGATAAATCCACTGATGGGTCTGACCCGTGAGCAGCTCGAAACGGTGAGTTCCCCGGAGGTTCGGCCAGCGCCGGATTGCTGCGAACTTAATCAGTTGTATGAAGGATTCGACGCCCAGGGATCCCGGGCATACCGGATCCTGGTAAAAATGGGCCTGGAAAAACCACTCGCCCGGATCGACGGTCTTCACGCCGCGAATGAACCCCAGACCAAAGGGCCCGCCGTCGGGAGCCCAGAGCTCGACGGCGTCGATCATACTGAGGGCCTTCGCGGGAAGGGCCGGCGACGGCGAGGGGTCGATGATCGTATCTTCCGGCGACAGCGGCCTTTCGACGCTGAAAGCATGGGATTCTCCGCAGCTGATCTCCTCCAGGGTGGGTTGATAAGCCGAGGCGGCGGCTCCCTGGATGCCGGCCTGCTCCGCCAGAGCGGCTTCCGTGAAAAAACCGAAATAGGTGGTTCCGGTGTAAACGGGTGCTTCGTCGCTCAATACCGCCAGGTCGAAATGCTCGATAATCATGCCCCCGGCCGTGGAAGACCGGGTCAACCGAGCCCGCATGGTCAAGAGACCGGCTCCTCTCGGGACATTCCGGTGTATGACGGCGGTACCGCCCAGGTTTCGAAATTTGAGGTCCTGATCGCTTTGGAGGGCGGAACCCATGTAGGCGGCGAGCCAGCCGCAGGGCTGGAGCGCGATCTCCAACAGGATGCAGAAGGGGAGAATACCGCTCCGATCCGCTTTGAAATACCAGTCTTCCGGGGAAAAACGGTATTCGGCTTCGATCCATCCATCCGGCTTGAGCACCCAGGGTTCAGGGTCGCATTTGACGACGCGATCCATAAACAGATATGGGGGTCGGGGGAGACGGGCGAGCTTTCTTTCCCGGTCAAAGATCCGGTAGGGTTCACCGAAAGCATCCGACGGCTTTCCCGTGCAAAAGGCCATGAGCTGCTCCCGGGTGAACACGACGGCCTGCACGGAATGGCCCGTGGAACGGTACTTCCAGAAAGACGTTAAGTTTTCGCGGGTTTCTCCCGACAATTTCATGGACATGTTCTCGAAACGGACGATGGGTCGGCCGTCGGCATACATCATGGCATCGGCCAATGCATAGGGCTCCGGATCGTAACCGAGCGCGGCGATTTCAACCTCGTAAAGCACCTTTCGTGTCGCGGGAGTAACGGGACCCCGGCACCTGAGAATACTTTCTTTGCCGGGGACCGGTTCATAACGGGCCTCGGGGTTTTCCGATATCCATCCCATTCGTTGGAGGAAGATTCTGAGGGTGTGCATGCAGCATTCGTACATCAGGGTCCCCGGCATGACCATATCATCGGTGAAATGGCAGGTAAGAAACCAGTCGTCGGGTCGGACGTCGGCCTCCGCCCGAATGATGCCCAGCCCATACCGACCGCCTCCGGGTTCCAGTCCGACGACACGATGGACGAGACGCATAAGTCCTCCGGGCAGCCGGACGCCGGCAGGCAGCGTCACGCCGTTGAAGGCTGTACCGAAGCAACGGGCCGGATCGCCCTGACGAAGGGCGTCCACCGCTGAATCGTCATATTGTTCGACCACCATGGGCACCAGTTCGGTGAAGTCTTTGCTGCCCGGTTGCGGGGCTGTTCCGGTCTCTTGTCGGATGATGCCGCCGGAATTGCGAACCTCGGCTTCGGTGAAGAATCCGGCACAGCCGTCCCGCATGGTGATAAGATGTTCGGCGCCGATGAACCCCTCGAAGCGGAAGAAGAACATATAGGTTTTGCCTTGCCGGACAAACTTGTCGATATGGATGTCATACCGGATGACCTCGCCCGGTCGGGGTAACCCCCGATGAAAGGTGGCCTTGGCGTCGAGCAGGCGGTAGGCGCGTTCTCCTTTCACCCGGAGGTCGATACCCAGGTAGGCTGACAGAAAAAGATCGGCCTGACCCGCTTCCACGGAAATACATGTAGGTGCCCGATCTCCGTCGAGATACCAGGCATCGGGGAGGACGTCGTGTTCGGTGACGATTCGCCCCGAGCCCAATCCGCCCTTCCGACCCTCGATCGAAAGGATCCGATCCACCAGCATGAGGGGGGTATCCGGAAGTCGAACCCGTACCGGATAGGTGTCCACTACGGCGAATTCGGGCCCCAACACGCGGGCTGCGGAGCCGACGGCGAATTCCATGCACATCTCCCGGGAATACGCCGGCTGCGGGTCGCCGACTTGCGCGGTGCCCCGGGCCTCCCTTGGTGTTTGAGCCCTCGAGGAAAGATCTCCTTCGACGGTTGTCATTTCCTCGAGAAGACGAACCTGGATAGCAAAGCTCTTGCCGTAATTTCGGGTCAGGGCGTCGGAAAAGTCGAGGAATGCCTTATGGGCTTCGGCCGTGGCGGCGATGTTGTCGGTCACTGCGGCGAGAAATCGGGAGAAGGGCGGGCGCTCGGCGCCGGCGAAACAGTGCGGCGCCGGCGGATGCTTTTCGACGGCTTGGATGGTCTTCGTGCCGACGTCGCCATGAGGTATCCTTTCCGGCACCGGCGGGTGGAGAGGGAGGCGTTGGGCTGCCGCCGAACCGGCAACACCGTCACCTCGGTGAGACGATTTTTCCGAGGGTGCTCCGGACGGCTCCGGAAGTGCGGAAGGGCGGATCGGAAGGGGATGGGCCGGTAACGATTTCGGAGTTCCTCCCCCGACGATTCTTTGGATGGTTCCGAGACCCCGATCTTGAGGGCTATGGATTTCTATCGGCGCTTCGGAAAAGGCCGCCTCGCCGTAAAGCGGTTCAAGATCCAGCGATACCCGCTCGGCGGCGAGCGTTCCCAGAAACTTGAGAACCGTAAGGGTGTCGTCTTCCCTGCGTTCGCAGATGGAAACGGCTGAATGGGGTTTCCCCTGAAGGATCTGGCCGATCATTCGCTTGCAGGAGGACTGGGGTCCCATTTCGATGAAAAGCCGTATACCGTCGGCATAGGCTTGTTCTATCGTCGCCGGGAAATCGAATCCTGCAACGGCCTGGGCGAGGATGTCTTCAGCCGCCGATGCTTCGGTCATCGCCTGGACCCGACCCAGAGCGCAACTGTAATACTGAATGTCGGGAGGGGGCGATGTGGGGAATCGGTGAAGCTCCCGGTATGCCTCCGCGACGGGAACAACGGCGTCGCAGTGAACGGTGACCACGCCTTCCAGGTATACAGCTTCGCAGTTGAGGGTCCGGATAATGCCGGCGACGTGATCGCCGTTGCCGCCGATGACGCATTCAGAAGGCGTGTTCACGATCAACAGCCGCGCCAAGGGCCAACGGGGAAGAGCGTCCCGGACTTCGGCCGCCCTCCGGTTTACGACGGCGACTCGCCAGTCCACCGCCTGATCTTCCGGAAGGTGCCAGGCGCTTCTGGCGGCATTGCAGGGGCCGGCCAGGTCGGTCTTGAAAAGGGAAGTCTCCTGCATTCGCCTCAGCATCTCGCCCCGTTCAGGCCATGCTCCCGTGGCGAACAGGCCGGCCGACTCTCCGAGGCTGTAGCCGATCACCGCATCGGGCCTGAGTCCGAAGCGACCCGCCAGACGAGTCATCATGCCGCCGTGCACCACCTGACCGAAAATCATGTGATGGGGGTCGGAGACAATCTTGCGGTGTGCCGCCGCTTCCCATCCATTCTCCCACGAGACACGAAACGGTATATAGCATCCGGGGAACATCTGGGTTTTGAGTGCCTGGGTCTCCCGGTCCATCTCCCTCAGGATTTCAGGCCACTGAACGCCGACGCCCCTGCCCATGCCAAGATAATGGTTCCCCGATCCGGGGTAGACATAGGCGATCCGGCCTTCCGGTCCCATCGGTTCGGGGAAAAAAGCCACACCGTTCGATCCGATGATCTTCCGGGGTGTTCGAGATCGGACGGCGCTTCGACATTCGTCGACCCAATGGCGGAGAGCATCGGGGGTGTGGGCGACGACGGCTGCGGCCATGGGCTGTCCCGGGGCAACGGGGCGGCGCTCACGGAACCATGCGGCCGCGGATGCCGCCATCGTCGCGGCGTCATTTCGGGAGTGGCGATCCAGACGGTCGAGTCCTTCAAGAAGGGTTTCAGGGTCTTGGCCTTCCACGACAAACAGCCCCGGGCCTTCAAGCCCCAGGGGGCGCTGTCGCTCCCGATCGTTCCGGACGGAAATTTTTTCGGGGAGAGACCCGTCAACGGCTTCCAGAACGGCGTGAACCGTGTTGCCGTCCGTCGTCATGGAAGAGACGGCGGCCCGACGAGGACCGTCCTTTCGGTCCCGGATCCAGAACTGGGGCTGGATGGGGATGTGAAATCTCTCTGACAGCCAGGCCTCGTGGGCGGGCGCCGTAAAACCGCTGAGCGGCGGTATGATGTCGTGGTAGAGGGACAGAGCGGTCTTGACCACAGATGCCAGGCCCGACACCGCGCCCGTATCGCCGACCAGAGATTTCAGGGATCCCACGGCGGGACGGTTCGTTTCATCATTGAATACCTCGTGGAGCGCTTCGGTTTCGATCCGATCCTCATCGGGGTTCCCGCTGCCGTGCGCTTCCACGTAACCGACCGAGCCCGCCGGAATGCCGGCGTCATTCAGCGCCCGCCTCAGGGAGCGGGCGTAAGCCGCCTTCATGGCCTTGGGATCTTCGCCGTCTGCCGAGGCGCCTCCGAGACCTTTGACGACGGCATAGATCCGATCGCCGTCGGCGACTGCCTGATCGCGCCGTTTGAGAACCAGCGCCACGGCGCCTTCTCCGGGGAGGGTCCCGTCGGCATCAATGTCGAAGGGCCGGACCGTATCGCCGGTACTGAAGGGGCGAATTTTCGAGGCGATCACCATGTTGCGGACGTCCCCGGTGAGTTCCACCGCCCCAGCCAGGAAGGTGTCTGTTTCCATCCGCTGAAGGGATCGGATCCCGATGTCGAGAGCGCGAAGACCCGATGCCGCTCCGCAGGAAACCACGTGGCTCGGACCACCGAACCGGAATTCCCGGGCCACACGGCTGGCGACGATGCCCCCCAGGGATCCCACCACCCTGGTGGCGGTGAGGGGGCGGGAGAGGGCGTCTTGAAGCGCTGTCAGCCACTGGGACGCCGATGCCTCGTCCAGATCCGGAAGGCTTTGACGAAGGGCGTCCCTGAGGGCCTCTTCCTGATGGATCATCTGCCATCGCGTGTGGAAGTCGGTGTCTTCCATGTCGAATTCCATGCCGATGGCGGCCCCTGCACGGGGATGTTCGCCACCGAGAGAGATTCGAGCATCTTCGAGGGCGTCCGACGCTGTTTTCAGCATCAGGAGTTGCTGCGTCAGGATGTCCGGGATCTCCTTGGGCGGAATGCGGAACGCGCCGACATTGACGGCAAAATTTTCGAGATAAGCCCCGTGGTCCCCTTGTCCCGCCAGGTGATCCGCGGCTACATCGTCCGCGCCTTTGAAACGCCCTGTCGGACGTTTCCGACAAGCGGGCTCGCCCCTGAAAACCGCTTCCTGAAAAGCTTTCAGGGTCTCGAGGGGGCCGATATGGACCGCCATTCCGACGATGGCGATCTCGGGCGGCGGTGTGTCCGCCACGGCGGAGGACCGGTTTGGTTTGGGTCGGGCGGTGGCAACGGGATGGTATTCCTCGAACAGAAGGTGTCCATTGATCCCGCCGAAGCCGAAGGCGCTGACGGCAGCACGGCGCGGTTGCCCATCTTCCCGGGGTTCCCATGGCTGGGCCTCGGTCTGCACCCGAAAGGGGCCGCCTTCAAGGGGGCTTCCGTCGGCCGCTCGGGTAAAATGAAGGGAAGGCGGCAGTGTCGCGTGCTTCATCGCCAGAAGGGTTTTGAGCATTCCCGCGGCTCCGGCTGCGGTAAGCAGGTGCCCGATCATCGATTTGATCGACCCGATGGCGCATATGCCTCGGGACCATCGGGTGCCTTTCCACAAAGCCCTCAGGCTGGTCAACTCGACGCGGTCCCCTAAAGGCGTTCCCGCACCGTGACACTCGATGTGATCCACCGCCGACGGCGACCACTCCGCTGCCGCATACGCTGCCTGCATGGCCCGCAACTGTCCTTCGGTGTCAGGTGCAAGCAGGTTGCCCCGCATGTCGTTGGAGAGCCCGATACCCCGGATAACGGCATAGATCCTGTCGCCCTGAGCCACGGCGTCGTCCAGCCGTTTCAGCATCAGCATGCCTGCCCCTTCCCCGACCACGAGACCGTCTGCGCCGGCATCGAAGGGGGCGCATCGACCCGAAGGTGAGAGGGCGCGCAGCTGGCTGAAACCGATTTGGGTGTAAAGATTGTCCGGCCGAGAGACGCCCCCCGTCAGTACGGCATCCATTCGTCGCGACTCGAGGGCGTCGCAGGCCAGTTTGACGGCATAGATGGACGATGCGCAGGCGGCATCGAGGGTGCAGCTGCCGCCGCCCAGTCCCAGTGAACGCGCCAGAAGGGCTCCCGGGAGGGACGTGACACGGGCGGCCAGGCATTGACGCCGGTTCAGTGTGCGGAACGGTGGAACAACGGCATTGCCGAAAGTTTCCTTCAGGCATCGTTCGGCCAGATCCCGGCCGAAAATTTCCTGAGCGATTCGGGAAGCAGCATCGGTGGGCAATGCAATGGCGGCGAGGATCACTCCTGTGCGGGCGGAATCCGAAGCCTTCCCTCCGCAGTCGGAATAGGCCGCATGGCCGGCCCTGAGGACCAGATGGTAGAGGGGATCGAGATCCGCCGCCAGCAGTGGATCGAGACCCCAGGCCTCGGCATCGGGCTCAAAGGCGTCTACGATGCCGGCCCGAATGGACAGCGCCATGTCCGGCGCCGGAATCGGGGCGACGACCTTGGCCGGCGCGACGGGCCAACGGTGTTCGGGAATCTTTCGAATCGATTCCAATCCGTTAGCGATGTTGTGCCAGAAAGCGTCCAGATCGACGGCACCGGGAAATACGCCGCCGATCCCAACTACGGCGATGGGAGTTCTTTCAGTCATAGGATGTCATGCTGTTCTTTGGGGTTGATGCGGCAATGCACGCGAAAAAACGGTGGACGAAACCAATCTCAGACGGCTTGACGGCCGAAAGGGGAACGGCATGCGGGCGTCAGCGGCATTTCCCTATAATTGAATAGGCCCATTCACAAATTCCTTTCAGGTGACGGTAATCCAAATCGGCACCTATAAACCATTCCCGGCTGTTTTCGTCAATATTTTTTATGGTTCCGGCGAAATCAGCCTTCTTCCCGTCAACATCGCGAACTGAGTCGAGTCGTTTATTGACACCGATACGGATGTCATATATAATTATAAGAATTTCATCCTTCGGAACCCGCTGCGGATGGTTTCAACCGACACCCTTTGCTTCAGACGTCCGGTTCCGATGCGGAGGCGGTTATGGCAGACAACGAAATTCTGGTTGTGGGCGGTGCGGGATATATCGGTTCCCACATGTGCAAATACCTCTGGCGGCGAGGATACAGGCCGATCGTTCTCGATAATCTGGTCTGCGGGCATCGGGCGGCGGTTCAGTGGGGGCCCTTTATTCAAGGCGACATTGGCGACCCCGAAACGCTGGATCGTGTTTTTTCCGAATACGACATCAAGGGGGTACTTCATTTCGCTGCATACACCTGCGTTCCTGAATCGGTGGATATCCCTCTGAAGTATTATGGAAACAACGTCGCCAATACCATCAATCTTCTCCAGGGCATGGTCCGCCATGGGGTGAATCGGTTGATTTTTTCCTCCTCCTGTGCGACCTACGGCGTTTCCGACGGAACGCCCATGTCGGAAGATCACGTTCAGCACCCCATCACCCCCTACGGCCGAACCAAATGGATGGTTGAACAGATCCTGGACGACGTCGAAGCAGCCTACGGGCTTCGCGCCGTCTGCCTTCGATATTTCAATGCCGCCGGTGCGGACCCCGACGGTCATCTGGGGGAGGATCATCGGCCGGAAACCCATCTGATTCCCATTATTATCAAAACCGCTTTGGGGCAACGGGATTTTTTAAGCGTGTACGGCGATGATTATCCGACCCGGGACGGCACATGCGTCCGGGACTACATTCATGTGGAGGATCTGGCTCAGGCCCATCTTCTGGCACTCGAAAGACTGTTGGCCGGCGGTCCCGGCGGAAAATACAACCTTGGAAACGGCGACGGCGCTACGGTTCGGGAGGTCATCGAACGAACCCGAGGGATTACGCAGGCGAGCATCCCCGTCCGGTTCGAGGAGCGTCGACCTGGAGACGTACCGGTACTGATCGGGTCTTCGGAAAAAGCGATACGAGAGTTGGGTTGGCGTCCGCAGTATTCCGATCTTGACGCCATCATCGAGACCGCCTGGAACTGGCACCGGCGCTATCCTGACGGATATCCCGAATAGCCTGCATGCCGGCTGTGGGAATCATCATAAATCGTCCCCTATGCTACGGGCCGGTATTGAAACGTTAACGTATAAACGGCTGAAAGCGCCTTGACCCGCGCGCTTGCAGTTTCATCCCCTGATAACGTCATAAATGATAAGGAAGGAAACAAGATGATGAACCATGGTGGATTCCGCAAAAATGCCTTGACCGGTGTGATGTTCCTGTTCCTGTTATGCGGGCTGGCCGGGTGTTCGAGTCTGAAGGGCAACGACGCTGCCGGCAGTCCGGCCGCGGCGGGTCCGGCGCCCCTTTACTATGACGGATTCAACGATATTCTGATTCCAGGGGAGCTCAAACCGGATCGGGACGCTTCCTCGACTTTTCAGTCCCGCGGATTTGCGGCAGGCATGATGGTTTTCAAAGGAAGGGTCGATCGGGGATCTCTGGTCGCTTTTTTCAAAGAGAATATGGCCAAAGACAATTGGAAACTGACCGGATCGGTATCTACCGCCAAGACGATTCTTCTCTTTCTGAAGGAGACCCGCTGGTGTGTCATCGCCATATCAGAGGGAGCCTGGCAGTCCAAGGCCGAGATCTCGGTGTTGCCGTCCGTTCTCAATATTCAAAACCCGTCCTCGGGCTTCGATACATCGCCGTTGCCGGAGGGGGCTTTCCCGACCAACTGAATTCGGAGGTATTTCAACGGGATGAAAACGTCCATCCACGGCGTACGCATCGTGCTTGGCGTCTCGGGCGGCATCGCGGCCTACAAGAGCGTGGAACTGCTTCGTCTGCTCACCAAAAGCGGCGCCGACGTGAGGGTGATGATGACTCGAAATGCGACCCGGTTTGTCGGGCCGATGACCTTCGAAGCCCTCTCCGGAAAGCGGGTTTGTACCGATCTTTTTGACAGAAGCGATCCCGACGCCTCCATTCGCCATATCGAATGGGCTCAGGACGCCCAGGGCGTCGTGATAGCGCCGGCGACCGCCAACATGGTTGCGAAATATGCGCATGGGTTCGCCGACGACGCCCTCAGCACTTTTCTTCTGGCAGTGACGTGCCCGATGGTGATTTGTCCGTCCATGAATTCGGACATGTATCTGAATCCGTCGGTGCAGCGGAATCTCGAGTGTCTGAAATCAGACGGTCATCTGGTTCTGGAACCGGGGGCCGGTGAGCTGGCCTGCAGGACCGTAGGTCCGGGACGTTTACCTGAACCGGCGCAGATATTGGACCGACTGACGGCCCTTCTGACCCGAAAGGATCTGGCGGGAAAGACGGTTCTGGTGACGGCCGGGCCGACCCGTGAGCCCATCGATCCGGTTCGCTTCATCAGCAATCCATCCTCTGGAAAGATGGGGTATGCTCTGGCTCGTGCCGCCGAATATCGGGGGGCCGATGTCGTGCTGGTCAGCGGTCCCACGGCGCTGCCCGACCCTGCCAACGTCAAGACCGTCAGGGTCCGGACGGCCGGAGAGATGGCCCTTGCCGTTTTCGACCACATGAAGGACGCGGATATCATCATCAAGAGCGCCGCCGTCGGGGATTATCGCGCCGTTGAGACCGCGGCGCACAAGATCAAGAAAACAGCGGACCAGCTGGTGCTCACCCTGACCAGAAACGAGGATATTCTCAAGTCGTTGGGGGAGCGGAAAACCCATCAGATTCTTGTCGGATTCGCCGCGGAAACACGTGATCTGAAAGAAAATGCCCGGGAGAAGCTCGTTCGGAAGAATCTGGACATGATCGTCGGCAATCTGGTGGGCCATCCCGCATCGGGGTTTGGAAGCGACACCAACCGGGTGACGCTTTTTTATCGAGACGGAAGCTGCGAGCCCCTGGCGGAGATGGACAAGGACGCCGTGGCGCACATCATTCTCGATCGGGTGCGCGAACGATGCCTTTAGACGGTCCACAGGTCGCGCCGGGAGAGGAATTCTCACGCCTCATCGCCAATTTTCGCAACACGTTGCGGTTTATGGCTGCATGCGGTTGCAACGGATTCGATACCGCCATCGACAAGAGGCGACTCGATCAATTGGGCAAATTGGGCTCAGATCCGATTTTGCCGGGGGAAACCCTGGAAGAGATCCGGACCGACCTGGGCGACTGTCGGCGCTGCGGACTTTGTCGATATCGAACCAACATCGTCTTCGGGGCGGGCGATCCCCGAGCCCGCCTGGTGTTCGTGGGGGAAGGACCCGGCGAGGATGAAGATTTGTCCGGTGAACCTTTCGTAGGGCGGGCCGGCCGGCTCCTTGACCGGATTATCGATGCCATGAAGCTCGTCCGGGAATCGGTTTACATCTGTAATATCGTCAAGTGCCGTCCGCCGGCCAACAGGACACCTCTTCCCGAAGAGATTGAATGCTGCGTGCCTTTTCTGGAACGCCAGATCGCGGCCGTCTCTCCCGATGTCATCTGCACTCTCGGCGCTACGGCCACCCGCTCTCTTCTGAAAATAGACGCCCCCATCTCCCGGTTGAGAGGGCGGTTTCACGATTATCGGGGAATACGGGTGATGCCGACGTACCATCCCGCCTATCTTTTGCGTTATCCCGAGAGGAAACGAGAAACCTGGGAGGACATAAAGATGATCCTGAAGGTGATGGCGCTGATTTAGTCCTTGACATGACTTGAAAAAATGGTTTAAAAATCTCACTTTTGGAATGAAACAATGGGCGGGGGGCGACCTCCGCTTGTGCTTTTTTGCACCGAGTCCTCAAAACGACCACTTGAAAGGAGTTTTATTGTATGGGCAACAAAAAAAAAGAAACCAAGGAAAAACCCCTGGAGAAAATGACATCCAAGGAACTTCGTGAACTGGCCATGAACACTGACGGCGTAACAGGTGCCCACGGCATGAACAAGGAGGAACTCATCTCCGAGATTCGCAAGGCCCGGGGCATTGAGGAGCCGACCCGGAAGAAAACGGACACCGGGGTCCGGGAACTGAAAAAGAAGATCCGGGAGTTGAAGGCCAAGCGCGAATCGGCCCAGGCGTCCCAGGATGAACGGATGGCCGGAATCTATCGCAAACGGATGATCCGGCTCAAGAAGAAAACCCGCAGGGTGGCGTAACGAATGTATGGAACCGGATTTGAGGCGCGGGTGATCGATCCCGCATCCCTGGCCTTCGATATCGACGGCGTGGTGGCCGATACCATGCGGCTGTTTATCGACATCGCGCGAGAAGATTATGCCATCACCCACATTGCCTATAACGATATCACCCATTACATGCTCGAGGATTGTCTGGATATATCGACGGCGGTTATCGGAGAGATCATCGAAAAGCTGCTGGACGGCAGCCGGGATGAGGGCTTGAGGCCGCTTCGGGGCGCTCCCGAGGTTTTGACAAGGTTGGAGAGCACCTTCGGCCCCCTTTGCTTCGTAACGGCCCGGCCGACGCCCGAGCCCATCCACCAGTGGATGCTCAAGACCCTGTCCGTATCGGCCTCCGGTGTGGACATCACCGCCACCGGATCCTTTGAGGCCAAGGCCGATGTGCTGCGGGAACGCGGCAGGCGCTATTTTGTCGAGGATCGCCTCGAAACCTGTTTCGATTTGGAACGGGCGGGAATAACACCCATTCTCTTCAGGCAGCCCTGGAATCGGAAGGCCCACCCCTTTATCGAGGTGGACAGCTGGCAGGCGCTGGAAGATCTGATCGCGTTCTGATGCCTGCCGACCTGCCGACGATGCCGATCGAAGCCTTCATCCGCTTTCTCGGCGTGGAAAAAGGGTACTCCGAACATACGTGCCGGGCCTACCGTCACGATGTGGAAGCGTTTTGCACCTATCTGGCGGAAAACGGGATGATCGGAGAGGACGCCGGCGTCGATCCGACGGCGGTCACCCCCCAGGTGGTCAGAGGGTATCTCGGAGCGCTCCACGGGAAGAACACGAAAAAAACCATCGCCCGAAAGTTGTCGGCGGTGCGCTCTTTTTTCGGATTTCTTGTGGGGCGGGGGGTGGTGGAGCGCAATCCTGCGGAGCAGGTCCGGACACCCAAGCAGGAAAAGCCCATTCCCGCATGCCTCTCCGTGGATGACGTCTTTCGGCTTCTCGACACCATCGGCACCGGCGATCTTTCGGGCAAGCGGGATCGTGCCATGTTTGAAACACTCTATTCCTGCGGTATTCGTGTTTCAGAGCTGGTGGGCATGAACTGGTTCGACATCGATGTCGACCAAAAACTCGTCAGGGTTTCAGGCAAAGGTGAAAAAGATCGGGTGGTTCCCATCGGCCGCAAGGCACTGACGGCTGTCCGAGCTTATCGGGAGGCGCTTTGGCGAGAAAGAAGGATAGATCCGAACCAGGACGGTCCCATGTTCCTGAATTGCTCCGGCGGAAGGCTTACAGCCCGTTCAGTGGGGCGGATCCTCGAACGACGTCTGTGCGAATGCGGACTGGCCGGATCGGTATCCCCCCATGGACTGCGGCATTCATTCGCCAGCCACCTGCTGGATGCCGGCGCCGATCTGAGGGCCCTTCAGGAGATGTTGGGACATCGGAAACTGTCCACTACCCAACGGTATACCCACATCAGCATCGATACCCTGACGGCGGCCTATGACAAGGCCCACCCAAGAAAGTGAGGCCGGTTCCGAAAATGAGACGGCAAATCCGACGAAACCGAATTGATCGGAAGGAGGGGCAATGACCGAAACGTTCCACGGAACGACGATTCTGGCGGTACGTCGAAAAGGGCGGCTGGCCGTCGCGGGCGACGGACAGGTGACCCTGGGCAATACCGTCGTCAAGCATCAGGCCAGAAAGGTCCGGCGCGTCTATAACGACAAGATCATCGTCGGTTTTGCCGGCGCCACCGCAGACGCCCTCAATCTTTCCGAAAGCCTCGAAAAGAAGCTGGAACGGTACAACGGCAACCTCACCCGCAGCGCTGTCGAACTGGCCCGGGACTGGCGAACCGACAAATACCTGAGACGACTCGAAGCCCTCATGATTGCTGCGGACGATGCCCGAACCTTTTTGATTTCCGGCAGCGGCGACGTCATCGAGCCCGATGAGGGCGTCGTGGCTATCGGGTCCGGCGGGGTGGCCGCCCAGGCGGCGGCCGGGGCGTTGATGTCCCACACCGATATGGAGGCGCGGGAGATCGTCGAGGTCGCCATGAAGATCGCCGCTTCGATTTGTGTTTATACCAACACGGTCATCACCGTGGAAGAGATATAACCGCCGTTTCTGGTGGAGCGCTCCGCGTAAATAGCGGCGCCCCGGGCCGAACGAGCGGGAACGGATGGATATGAGCGATTTAAAACCGTCTGAAATTGTAAAAGAGCTTGACAAATACATTATCGGGCAGGGTAAAGCCAAAAGATCAGTGGCCATCGCCCTCAGAAATCGATGGCGGCGGCAGCGCCTCTCTCCCGATCTCGCTGAAGAGATCGCACCCAAGAACATTATCCTGATCGGTCCTACAGGCGTGGGGAAAACCGAAATTTCCAGGCGGCTTTCCAAGCTGACGGACAGTCCGTTTCACAAGGTCGAGGCGTCCAAGTTCACGGAGGTGGGTTATGTCGGCCGTGATGTGGAGTCCATGATCCGGGACCTGGTTGAACTGACGGTGGGGGATCTCAGATCCCGGGAACAGGAGGCGGTCAGGGACAAGGCCATGGCCGTGGCCGAGGAGCGGATTCTCGATCTTCTGCTGCCGAAATCCGGTGAACGTACCTTCCGGGGCGGGGACGACGTCGAGGGCGGCACCGTCGAGGTGGTCGGCACGGAACGGATACAGGCATCCTCCACTCGGGAGAAACTCCGGAAAATGCTGCGGCAGGGCAAACTCGACGAACGCTTCGTGGATCTTGACGTCACCGAGCGGACGATTCCCATGGTCGAGGTCTTTTCCAGCATGGGAATGGAAGAGATGGGTATCAATTTCAAGGACATGTTCAACAACATCCTGCCCCGGAACACCAAGCGGCGGAAGGTCAAGGTGCCCGAGGCCATGGAGATGATCGCACAGGAGGAAGCCCGGAACCTGGTCGACATGGACAAGGTCACCCGGACGGCCGTGGAAAAAGTCGAGCAGTCGGGGATCATCTTTCTGGACGAGATCGACAAGATTGTGGGGAAAGAGGGCGGCCACGGGCCGGATGTGTCCAGGGAAGGCGTTCAACGGGATTTGCTTCCGCTGGTGGAAGGCTCCACCGTCATGACCAAATACGGTCCGGTCAAAACCGACCACGTCCTGTTTATCGCGGCCGGGGCCTTTCATACCATCAAACCGTCGGACCTGATCCCTGAAATGCAGGGCCGGTTCCCCATCCGCGTCGAACTGGATTCCCTCGGGAGGGCCGAGTTCGTCAGAATTCTGACCGAGCCCCGGAACGCGCTTCTTCTTCAGTATATGGCCCTTCTCAGGACCGAGAATGTGGACGTGGTGTTCGAGGATGACGCCGTGTCCGAAATCGCGGCCTATGCGGAGGAAGTCAACGCGGCTACTGAAAATATCGGCGCCCGAAGACTCCATACGTTGATGGAGTGTCTCCTGGAGGACATCCTGTTCGACGCGCCGGACACGGCAGAGAAAAAGATCGTCATCGATCGGGCCTATGTTGCGAAAAAACTGGGACCCATCAAGGGTGACGAGGATTTGAGCCGATTCATTCTATAGGATGCGCATGAATACGAACGTCGCGGACATACTTGTCGAGGCACTGCCTTACATACGCCGGTTCAGCGGCATGACCATCGTCATCAAGTACGGGGGGCATGCCATGGTGGATGAACAGCTGAAAACGGATTTTGCCAGGGATGTCACCCTGCTCAAGTTTATCGGGCTCAACCCGGTGGTGGTTCACGGCGGCGGCCCTCAAATCAATCGCGTTCTGGAGAAGATGGGCATCACCTCCACCTTCGTCCGCGGCATGCGCCTGACCGACGCGCCCACCATGGACGTGGTCGAGATGGTCCTGGGCGGAAAGGTCAATAAAAGCATCGTCTCCCAGATCAATCAACAGGGCGGCAAGGCCGTCGGGCTCACCGGAAAGGACGGACGATTGATCCGGGCGAAGAAGCTCCACATCGTTTTTCAGGAGGACGAGACCAAACCTCCCGAGATCATTGACCCCGGATTGGTGGGAGAGGTGGTGGAGGTGAATGCGGAGATCATCCATACCCTTTCCCGACAGGGCTTCATTCCGATTATCGCGCCGGTGGGCGCCGGAGACGGGGGGGAAAGCTACAATATCAACGCCGACCTGGTGGCGGGAAGGATCGCCCAGGCCCTGGGCGCCGGACGATTCATTCTTCTGACGGACGTCGACGGGGTTTTGGACGCGACGGGCGCCCTTATCTCCTCCATCGACGCGCCGACCATCGAAAGCATGATCCACGACGGGAGCATTTCAGGCGGCATGATTCCCAAGATCGAGTGCGCCCTGGACGCGCTCAGGAACGGGGTGGGGAAGACCCACATCATCAACGGCAGGAAGCGGCACGCCATCCTGCTGGAACTCTTTACCGACAGCGGTATTGGAACGCAGGTGACTATATGATGCAGGACATCATGAAGCAGGCGGACAAGGTGCTGGCCAAAACCTACCTCCGGCAGCCCATCGTCATCACACGGGGCGAGGGGGCGACGGTTTGGGATGCCGATGGAAAAGCCTATACCGATTTCGTGGCGGGAATCGCCGTGTGCAATCTGGGCCATGCCCACCCCCGGATCGCAAAGGCCTTGTGCGACCAGGCGGGACGGCTTTTTCACGTCTCCAACCTCTATTACACCCAACCTCAAACCGAGCTGGCGACCTGGCTCGTCGACCACAGCTTTGCCGATCGGGTCTTTTTCTGCAACAGCGGCGCCGAGGCGAACGAAGCCGCCATCAAGCTCTCCCGGCGCTATTTTCACGAGAAGGGGGAGGCGCGCCATCGCATCGTGAGCGCCGAGAAATCCTTTCACGGGCGTACCATGGCGACCCTGTCGGCCACGGGTCAGGACAAGATCAAGAAGGGGTTTCATCCGGTTCTGGGCGGCTTTGATTTCGTGCCGTTCAATGACATCGACGCCATGGAAAAGGCGGTCGATCATGAAACCTGCGCCGTTATCCTGGAGCCGATCCAGGGGGAGGGCGGCATCCGTATACCGGATTCCGGATACCTGGCCGCGGTCCGCCGGTTGTGCGATGATGCGGGGGCGCTTCTTATTTTCGACGAGATCCAGACCGGGATCGGCCGGACCGGGAAGCTGTTCGCCCACGAGCATTTCAACGTCGTGCCGGACATCATGAGCCTGGCCAAGGCCCTCGCCAACGGTCTGCCCATCGGGGCCATGCTGGCCCGTGAAGATGTCGCCGAAGCCTTCGGGCCGGGGGCTCACGCCACCACCTTTGGGGGCACGCCGGTCATTACTGCGGCGGCGATCGAGACGTTGAGGATTCTGACCGAGGAGGGGATCATCGAAAAGGCGGTTGAAACCGGCGGTCACTTTCTTTCGCGGTTGAGGGATCTCAGGGATCGCCACCCCGTCATCGTCGACGTCAGGGGCAAAGGCCTTATGATCGGGATGGAACTCAGCGTTCCCGGAGCCCCGCTGGTGACCGCCTGTCTGAAACGGGGATTCCTCGTCAATTGTATCCAGGAGAACATCCTCCGGTTTGCACCGCCCCTGATCATCGAAAAAGCGGCTGTGGATGCCCTTGTCGACTGTCTGGACGAACTGCTGAGCCGGGAATAGCTGCTCAACGCAATTTTCGGTTTTCGTGACGGCAGCCGAAAAGCGATATCAAGGACTATGGGGGTTATGAAGAAAAGGAATTCAGAAAGATGACGGAGCAAGTGAAAAAAGTCGTACTGGCGTATTCGGGCGGACTGGACACGTCGGTGATTTTACGTTGGCTGATCGAAACCTATGATTGTGAGGTCATTGCTTTTTCAGCCGATATCGGTCAGGAGGAGGAACTCGACACCATCGAGGAAAAAGCCCTCAAGACCGGCGCCTCAAAGGTCTATATCGACGATCTGAGGGAGCCCTTCATTCGGGACTACGTTTTTCCGGCCTTTCGCGCCAACGTAGTTTATGAAGGACAATATCTGCTGGGAACCTCTATTGCAAGACCCCTTATCGCCAGACGCCAGATCGAGATCGCCAATATCGAAGGGGCCGACGCGGTGAGTCACGGCGCTACCGGGAAGGGCAACGATCAGGTCCGCTTCGAGTTGGGTTACTATGCCCTGAAACCCGACATCAAAATCATCGCCCCCTGGCGAATCTGGGATTTGACATCCCGGACGGCCCTCATGGCGTTTGCTGAAAAGTTCGGCATCGAGGTCCTCTCAACTCGGAAAAAGCCTTACAGCACCGACCGGAACATGCTTCACATCAGCTACGAAGGCGGCATTCTCGAGGATCCCTGGCAGCCACCGCCTGAAGATATTTTCACCCTGACGGTGTCGCCCAAGGATGCGCCCGATACGGCCGAGGAGATCGAGATTACCTTTGATCAGGGCGATCCGACGGCCGTCAACGGCCGCGCCATGTCGCCGGCGACCCTGTTCAGGGAATTGAACCGCCTGGGCGGCAAGCACGGTATCGGGCGGGCGGATATCGTCGAAAACCGTTTCGTCGGGATGAAATCCCGGGGCGTCTATGAAACGCCCGGCGGCACGATTCTTCGGGCGGCCCACATGGCCATGGAATCCATCACCATGGACCGGGAGGTCATGCACCTGCGGGACGGCCTCATGCCCCGATACGCCGAGATGATCTACAACGGGTTCTGGTTTTCCCCGGAGCGGGAGTTGATGCAGAAGCTGATCGACGAGAGCCAGCGAAATGTGTCCGGTGTCGTTCGTCTGTCGCTTTACAAAGGAAACTGCACGGTGTTGGGTAGAAAATCGGATTATTCACTTTACAGCGAGGCCTTTGCCACCTTCGAGGATGACACGGTTTACCGGCAGGGGGACGCCGAGGGATTCATCAAGCTTAACGCCCTCAGGCTTCGCATCCGGGAAATGAATCGGAAACAGGCGTAAGGGGAAACCATGTCCGACAAACTCTGGTCCGGCCGATTTTCCGAAGGAACCGATACGCTGGTGGAGGGGTTCACGGCCTCCATCGGCTATGATCGCCGCCTCTATACCTGGGACATTGAAGGCTCCGTCGCCCACTGCCGGATGCTTGCGAAAACCGGTGTGATCACGGCAGAGGAAGCCGCCGAGCTGGTTCGGGGGCTCGAACAGGTGCGCCGGGAGATAGAAGCCGGAGCGTTCGCCTTCGACGACAGCCTGGAAGACATCCACATGCACGTGGAGTCCCGCCTTTTGGAGATCGTGGGAAAGGTGGCCCAGAAACTGCACACGGGCCGCAGCCGGAACGATCAGGTGGCCCTCGACATTCGCATGTATCTCAGGGCGGAGACCCGTGTGATCATCGAGGCTGTCGGCCGGCTTCGCAGTGCTCTGGTGTCTCTCGCCGAAACTCATCTTGGGGCGGTTTTGCCGGGATATACGCATCTTCAGCGGGCCCAGCCCGTCCTGCTCTCCCATCACCTGATGGCCTATTATGAGATGTTCACCCGAGACGGGGAACGGTTTCGGGACGCGCTTTCCCGTATCGACGTCATGCCGTTGGGTGCGGCGGCCCTTGCCGGAACAACCTACCCCATTGATCGTGAATATACCGCGCGACAGCTCGATTTTCCCCGGATTTCCGAAAACAGCATGGACACGGTGGGCGATCGGGACTTTGCCCTGGAGTTTACTGCCGCAGCCGCCATCTGCATGATGCATTTCAGCCGGCTGTCCGAAGAGCTGATCCTCTGGTCTTCGGTCGAGTTCGGATTCGTGGAGATTGCCGATGCCTTCACCACCGGCAGCAGCATCATGCCCCAGAAGAAAAATCCAGACGTGTGCGAGCTCGTCCGAGGCAAGACCGGACGGGTCTACGGAGACCTGATGACGCTCCTGACCCTGATGAAATCCCTGCCCATGGCTTACAATCGGGACATGCAGGAAGACAAGGAGCCGCTTTTCGACGCTGTCGACACCCTGAAGATGACCTTGGCGGTCTATACCCGGATGCTCCCCAACATTACCTTCAAAACCGATGCGATGGCACGGGCGACCCATACCGGGTTTCTGAACGCCACGGATCTGGCCGATTATCTGGCAACCCGGGGGATGCCCTTCAGGGAGGCGCACCATGTGGTCGGCAAGGCTGTCGGATTCGCTCTCGGACGCGGCAAGGAACTGCATGAGCTCAGCCTGGCGGAGCTTCGAACCTTTTCCGACCGGATCGAGTCGGATATTTTCTCGTTTCTGGGGGTCCGGGAGATGGTTGATCGCCGAAAATCCGCGGGCGGCACGGCGACCGAAAACGTCCGGTCGGCCATTTTGAAAGCCCGTCGGACGCTGGCCCGAGAATCCGCCAACGAAGACCGGATCAAATCCGGAGAGCACCCGTGAAGGGTTCGCGCCGTTGGATCGGGCTGCTTTTCACGGCGTGGGTGTTGACGGCAGGGTGTGGGGTCAAGGCTCCTCCCGTTCCCCCCAGCCGGTTGCCGCCCGCCGCGGTAACTGATCTGACGGGGGCCGTGGCCGGCGATGTCCTGGAGTTGACCTGGGGGATTCCGGCAGTCGGGGACGATGCCGGCGAGGCCGACGGTTTTGCCGTATATCGGGCGAAAACCCCTGTGGAGGAAGCTGAGTGTCGGGACTGCCCCTTGATTTTCCACCGGATCGCGCAGGTTTCCATAACACCGTCCCTTCGCCAAAACGGTCGAATGACCTTTTCGGACCCCTTGGAAAACGGATATCGTTACCATTATAAATTGCGCTCCTATGATGTGTTCGGCGCGGCCGGCGACGATTCCAACACGTTTACCGTCGATTATTGACCCAACCGGCCGAGCCTTCGGACGGCCGTATTTCAAGCCGGCAGTTTTGATGAATATGACTAAAATTCCTTTTTTTAAAATGTGTGGCAGCGGGAACGATTTTATCATTGTCGACAATCGGAAAAAAATCCTCCATGAAGCTGCGTTTTCGAACCTGGCGCGCCGCCTCTGCACCCGAAGCCGTTCTCTCGGTGCCGACGGATTCGTGATTGTGGACGATTCTTCCTCCGCGGATTTCAAATGGCATTTTTTCAACTCGGACGGCAGCCGTGCCGGCATGTGCGGCAACGGCGCCCGCTGTGTGGCGCGGTTCGCTGCCGTCAATGGCATCGCCGGAACCGACATGACATTCGATACCGATGCGGGAGTCATTGCGGCCCGGGTGACCGATGATCGGGTGCGTATCCGTATGACCGATCCCCGCGGCTTCGAACCTGAAAAACGAGTGGAGATCCGAAGCGGCGCCCTCACGGTCGCCTGCATCGATACCGGGGTACCCCATGTGGTTGTCGCCGCGGCGGATATCGCGGATGTCGACGTCGTCGGCATGGGGCGGGAGCTGCGGTATCATCCTGTTTTCGCACCTGAGGGGACCAACGTCAATTTCACGTTCGTGCATGAGGACGGACGGCTCTTCAACCGGACCTATGAGCGCGGTGTGGAGGGGGAGACCCTGGCCTGCGGCACCGGCGCCGTAGCGGCGGCATTGGTGATGGCCGCCCGCGACCGGGTCCGCTCCCCGGTCGTCGTGATGCCGAAGAGCGGTGAGCCGCTTCGGATCTTCTTTGAGCGAGACGGATCCGCGTTCAGCCATGTCTTTCTGGAGGGAAATGCCCGCATCGTCTGTACCGGGGAGCTCTGGGAAGAGGCATGGAACTGGGCGGATCCGGACGACGTCATGGACGTCGGAAGCAAATGACCGTGGATCGCGGAACGGCAGCCTTCATCTCCCTGGGTTCCAACATCGGCGACAAGCGGGGATATTGTCAGAAGGGGATCGACGGTCTGCGGGCCGCCCCCCGTACGACCATCACCGCGCTATCGCGTTTCTATCGAACCGAACCGGTGGATTACAAGGATCAGGACTGGTTTGTCAATGGGGTGGTGCGCATCGATACGGAACTGGATCCGTATGCGCTTCTCGATCTCTTGCATACCATCGAACAGGCGGCGGGAAGGGAGCGAAAGGGGGTCCGTTTCGGGCCGCGGACTCTGGATATGGACATCATTCTCTATGGGAATTGGGTCGTGAATACTCCCACGCTCTCCATTCCGCATCCCCGCATGCACAAAAGACGCTTTGTATTGCAACCGCTTTGTGATATAGATCCGACCGTTGTCCACCCCGTATTCCTTAAGAATGCTCAATATCTTCTCGAGCATCTCGATGACGAAGGCCAGAAAATGTTTCCCTGCGAAGAATCAGAAACGGTGTTGTTTTGATCCGATTATTGATCATTTCCGCATTGGTCTATTTTTTATATCGGAAAATCAGGTCCTGGGCCGGGCGTCTTGACGACAGCCGCACCTCTGTTGCCGCCGTCGAGGACATCATGGTTCAGGATCCTTATTGTGAAACCTATTTCCCCAAAAGAGAGGGTGTACCCCTCGACCTGGATGGAAAAAAATTGCTGTTCTGCAGCCGGAAATGCCGGGACGCTTTTGTCGCCGAGCATTCCAGATCATCAACAGGAGGATAAAATCTTATGAAGTTTTTTATCGATACCGCCAATATCGAAGAAATAAAAGAGGCTCACAGCATGGGCATGGTAGACGGGGTTACCACCAATCCCTCTCTCATTGCCAGGGAGGGACGTGATTTTGAGGAGATCATCCGGGAAATCTGCGGCATTGTCGACGGCCCCATCAGTGCCGAGGTCATTGCTCTGGATACAGACGGCATGATCGCCGAAGCCCGAGATCTTGCCACAATTCATGACAATATTGTCGTCAAGATTCCCATGACCGTAGACGGGCTGAAGGCGGTTCGAACCCTGGCGGAAGAAGGTATCCGAACGAACGTCACCCTGATTTTTTCGCCGCTTCAGGCATTGATGGCGGCCAAAGCCGGCGCCGCCTATGTCAGCCCCTTTGTGGGACGATTGGACGACTTGTCTCAGGACGGCATGACACTGGTGGAGCAAGTTGTGGATATCTTCGATAATTACGGCTATGAAACGGAAGTTATCGTCGCCAGTGTGAGAAACCCGGTTCACGTGTTGGAGAGCGCGCTCATAGGGGCCCACATCGCCACCATACCCTTCAAGGTTCTGGGCAAGCTCGCGGCCCACCCCATGACCGACAAAGGGATCCAGTCCTTTCTCGACGATTGGAACAAGCGTAATCACTAACAGGCATCCGATACCCGGACGGTGGCACCGGATACCTCAACAGGGACCTTGAAACAGGGATCGGATCAGCATGACGCAATGGGACAAGCTGGGTAAGCTACTGAGCAACCCCAATTTCTTGACGATGTTTCGCATCATTGCCGCACCCGGCGTGGTGATACTGCTCCTCTTTCCTAACCGATTGACGACGGCGGTGGCCATGCTGTTGTTCAGCGCCGCGGCCATTTCAGACTATCTGGATGGATATTTCGCCCGGCGCTGGGGCATGATCTCCAATTTCGGCAAGGTCATGGACCCGGTGGCCGACAAACTCCTGGTCTCATCCTCCCTGATCATGCTGACGTCCTTGAGCTGGATACCGGCCTGGGTGGTCTGTGTCATTATCGGCAGGGAACTGGCCATCACGGGACTCAGGGTGGTGGTGATCGAGAGCGGAGAGGACATCTCTGCCTCCTGGTTGGGAAAATACAAGACGGGTTTTCAGATTGCCGCCATTATCAGCCTGTTGATTCATTATCCCTATTTCAATGTGAACTTTCACGCGATCGGTCTCTTCTTTCTATGGGGAGCCTTGCTGTTCACCATCTGGTCCGGTGTCGATTATTTCATCAAGTTCAGAAAACTGATCGACCTTTGATTTTTCTATTGACAGCAATGGGATAACTCGTTATAAGCGTTATCCGTTCGAGCGGGAATAACTCAGTGGTAGAGTGCGACCTTGCCAAGGTCGAAGTCGCGGGTTCAAATCCCGTTTCCCGCTCCAATAGGCGGCATAGCCAAGTGGTAAGGCAGTGGTCTGCAAAACCACCATTCACCAGTTCGAATCTGGTTGCCGCCTCCATATTATCATACCGCAAGGCGCCATAGAGCCGATCAATCCGCTTTATCGCCTTGATCGAGCGGGAATAACTCAGTGGTAGAGTGCGACCTTGCCAAGGTCGAAGTCGCGGGTTCAAATCCCGTTTCCCGCTCCATAACGTCAGTCAACCCCGACCGAATGGTCGGGGTTTCGTTTTATGTGCGACTGCTCTTCCTCAAGGCGTTCGTCAGGGCCGCGCCGGCCTGTTCCGGAACTCAACGATTGCGCCCCTTCCTTCCGATACATGCCGGGCGTCGATGCGCCGTGTAATCCAAGCCTGACGTCTCAAGGGCGATTCGAAAATCCTGTCCGCCGTCGAAAGTACCGCATCGGGGACAATTATACCCATTCGTCGGGCAGTCCGGAGGTTCAGGCGGATCTGCGAATCCTTCTGGAATACGACTTCCAGGAATTGTGACGGCTTTTGGGCTTGTGCCCGAAGAGCCTCTTTGATATCTTTATCTCATTTTATGTCATGTGTCGATGACCTGCCGAGGCGGTTCCTCAAACGCATCGGCCATCCGGATTGCAAGGGGCTCATGTTCGGCAACTTTATCCATTTCATCGTCGTGTTGTTGATCTACGCGACCTATCAGCCAACCGATACGCCCGGCTTTTCGGTTGTGGAATCCACAACGCTTTTCTTCGGGCTTTTCCTGGGATATGCCGGGCTTACCCGAGTGCTGTTCCGAAGACTCGAACGTCGTATTTCCACCGGGGATTTTCAACATCTCGACCATCTTTTCAACCGGATGGTGACCCGGCACTCAATTCTGGCCATCGTATTTTTCGGTATCGATATATACGTATTGAACCTAGTTGAGGCTGTTCAGCACCTTTCCTTTCTCTCGATGCTCCCCACCGTCCAGGCACTCATATTCATTTCGGTTTTCATCGGATACCTGGCCGTCCTCTGGAGCGTCGCCTTCGACGCCTACCGGAAGCTCTACGGAACCGACCTGAATCGCAGGCGCTACACGGTCTCCAATCTCGCGGTATCCATACCCGTGCTGCTGCCATGGGTATTGCTGTCCGGTTTCGCGGACCTTGTTCGCCTGCTGCCGTTCGAATCTCTCAAACGCTTTCTCTCCAGCAGCGAGGGCGAGATAATCTATTTCTTTTGTTTTCTGATGATCGTTGCGGTGATGGGACCGTTGTTGATTCAGAAGTTCTGGAGATGCACGCCGCTTCCGTCGGGGTATGAGAGAAGCCGCATCGAAGCGCTCTGTCGACGGGCCGGCCTGGCATATGCGGATATTCTGAATTGGCCGCTTTTCGAAGGTCGGATGATCACAGCCGGCGTTATGGGGCTCGTTCGACGATACCGTTACATACTCGTCACCGACGCCCTGCTGAGACTGTTGAGGCCGGAGGAGGTGGATGCGGTGATCGCTCACGAGATCGGGCACGTGAAGCGAAACCACATTCTGTTCTACCTGTTCTTCTTTGTAGGCTACATCTTGTTTTCTTATGCCGTGTTCGATCTCATTGTCTACGGCATACTTTTGTCGGAGCCGCTCTACCGGTTCATCATCCAGTCGGGGGTGAGTCAGGCGGCCATGACCTCGACCCTGATCACCTTGGCGACCATTCTCGTTTTTCTGGTCTATTTCAGGTATGTTTTCGGCTATTTCATGCGGAATTTCGAACGCCAGGCCGACTGTTATGTCTATACGCTCTTCAATACCGCGGGCCCGTTGATCTCCACTTTTGAAAAGATTACGCTGACCAGCGGACAATCCCCCGACAGACCCAATTGGCACCATTTCAGCATTGCTGAACGGGTGAAATACCTCATCAAGTGCGAGCAGGATCGGCGTTGGGTCCGCCGCCATGACCGAAAAGTGAGACGGAGCATTCTCCTGTATGGGGCGGCGATGACCGTGATCGCCGTGATGGCCTATTCTCTCAATTTCGGCGATACGGGGAAGGCCCTGAATGCGAATCTCTTTGAGCGGATCCTCCAGCGGGAACTTCAGCAACAGCCGGATTCACCCGAATTGTTCGGGTTGCTGGGGGACTTCCATTACAGCCGGAATCAGTATGCCAAAGCGGCGGAGGCCTATGAAAATGCCATCCGATTGGGATCGGAAAGCGCCGAGGTATTCAACAACCTGGCGTGGCTCTATGCCACTTGTGAAGATGCAAGCCTCCGATTTCCGGCAAGGGCCCTCGACCTCGCGAAAAAGGCATCGGAACGATCAAACGCCCCCCATATCTGGGACACCCTGGCGGAGAGCTATTTTGTCAACGGCCGGTATGAGGCCGCAGTTCAGGCTGGGGAGCGGGCTTACGCGGCCGCCAAAACCGATCGATCCTATTTTGAAAGTCAGCTGAAAAAATTTCGTCGCGCGGCTCGGATCGACTGAAGCGGTTATGCGGCGCAGACCTTCCTGACCTGCTTGAGGTCCGTGAAGCCGTCGAAGATTTTCTTGATGCCGTCCTGCTCGAGGGTTCTCATGCCGTCCTTGATCGCCTGATCCTTCAATTCCTCGAGGCGGGCCTGCATCTGAATCATCCGCTTGGCCTCATCCGTGGCAACGAGCAGCTCATGGATGGCCATCCGGCCGGCATACCCGGTCTGATTGCAGTGAATGCACCCGGGGGCATTGTAGAGCGTCATGTCCTCACGATAGGTCAGCAGATCGGGAAAATCGACCTCGAATTCATACCTGCCGTACCGTTCGATCAGGTGTTCGTGCTCTTCCCGAGTGGGATGGTAGGTTTTCTTGCAATTCTTGCAGAGGGTTCTCACAAGACGCTGGGCGAGGATGCCCAGGATGGCGTCGGCAAAGTTGAACGGATCCATCCCCATGTCCAGAAGGCGCGTAATGCTTTCGGGCGCACTGTTGGTATGCAGTGTCGATAGGACGAGGTGTCCGGTGAGAGACGCCTCGATGCCGATGGCCGTCGTTTCCTTGTCGCGCATCTCACCCACCATGATGACATCCGGATCGGCGCGGAGAAAGGCCCGCATGGCCGTGGCGAAATTGAAGCCGATCTTGGGGTGGACCTGAACCTGACGAAGTCCTTTCTGAGTAATTTCAACGGGATCCTCGGCTGTCCAGATCTTGGTTTCCGTCTTGTTGATGTAGGCGAGAGCGGAATGAAGTGTCGTCGTTTTACCCGAACCGGTGGGGCCGCAGACGTAGATAATGCCGTAGGGCTGGGTAATAAGCTCGACAAATCGATTGAAATTCCGTTCGGAAAATCCCATGTTGGCCAGAGGAATCGGCTCTCCGGCATTCAGGATCCGCATGACGATGTCTTCGAGACTTCCCTGGGTGGGAATGGTCGCCACCCGGAGCTCGATGTCGAGGCCCCCGTATTTCTTGAACTGTATCTTGCCGTCCTGGGGCATCCGCCGTTCGGCGATGTCGAGACCCGCCATGATTTTGATTCGGGAAACGACGGCCCGCTTATAGTTGTAAGGGATGGTCTGATAAACCGAGCACACGCCGTCGATACGAATTCTCACCAGGGTGTTCTGTTTTCCGGGATAGGGTTCGATGTGAATATCCGACGCCTTTCTGGCATAGGCATCGTGGATGATCTTGTTGACGAGCTTGACGACGGCGCTGTCGGACTCATCGAACTCCTCTTCGGTCTCCTCGTCGTTTTCCGCTTCCCGTTGAAGTTCATGAAGGATATCGTCGATATCTCCGACGTTTCTGACCTCCTCCAGGGAGAAGTGTTTGATGAAATCGATGATATCGCCGGGCAACGCGACCCGGAAATCGAGCGGATTGTTGGGATAAAGCTGTTTGATGAGGTCGATCTTCTGAATGTCGTGGGGGTTGTCCACGGCGATGACGACTTTCCCGCCGTCGCTTTCCAGGGGGACCCAGAGGTTTTTCTTCATGAAGGCCTCTTTGCCCTTCCGCATCAGCGAAGTGGGAATCGGCCGATTGGGGTCGAAAAGAACGCCCGGCACCTCGTAATATTTGGCGAGGGATTCGATGACCTCTTTTTTGGGAATTTTCAGAACGCCGATCAGATAGCTTTCGATGGATTCCCGCCGCTTTTTGGCTTCGATGATGGCGTTTTTGAGTTCCTTCTGGGTCAGACTGTGGTTTTGGAGAAGATAGTAGAACTTGTTGCCGGCCTGGCGAGCCGCCCGTTTGAGGTTATACATGGCGATACCGAGAATCTTGGCGAGTTCCCGGATGAAATGCTCGTCCATTTTGGTGAAGGGCCGGTTGTCTTTCCGGTTAACCAGCTGAATCGCTCCCAGCAGATATTTGTGGAAATGGATCGGGCAGGCCAGCACCTGACGGGTGGTGAATCCGGAGGTTTTGTCCCAGCTGTCGTCGAACGCGAGGTTCGGGTCGATGGCCTTCAGTTCTTCCGGGTCGTAGGCATCTTCGATGTTCACCAGGCGTTGTTTGTATGTCGCGAATCCCACGATGCTGGTGGCGGTCACCGGCACCCGAATGTCATGGATATTTTTGCCGGCGACGATCCGTGAAACCAACTCGCGTTTGACGCCGTCGATGACGTAAATGGTGATGCGTTCGGATTCAAACAGCTCGACGATCTCATCCTTCAGGTTGTTGAGAACCTGATCCAGATTGGGCGCCATTTGAATTTTATTGCTGATGATCTGGAATTTGATTCTGAAAGCGACTTCGGGGCTGACGCCGGGTTTGTTGCCCTGGGATTGGAGACCGGCGACCCTGTCCTTCATTCTGGATTGGGCGGTGTCGACCTTCAAATGGCTGACGGGGAGTTCTACCTTGATGTGTGTCGCTTTGGGCATATCGTTTCTTTCAACCCTCTATACCGGCATTGCGGATGGTCAAAAATATCGCATTTACAGATAACCTCTGAGCCATGAGAGCGTTATGATGAAGGATGATCGGTCAACTCGCGATAACAGGAAATGATTTTCTTGGCCCCGCCGACGATGAGCAGAATGCCGATCAGATAGAAACTGAATTTTACAAACCCCATGATCGAGGAAAAATACTCGATCTGTTCGATCCGGGGCATAACCTGGGGAATACGGAAGAACACGCCGATACCCATGAGGACCAGCACGGCTCCCCATACGATGTGAAGATAAATTTTATCTTTTGTCATGACGGTTACCTGCTCCCGGCGCGGTTGCTCACCAGATGTCGACAACCTTGTCGAATTCTTCAAAAAAAAACAACTTGACTATATAAAAAGTTATAAGCTTATTGGATTATAACCGTTTTAACAGGGTGTGTCAAATGATAAGCGAAAATAGACCCACCAACCGTAACCGGAAAACCGGGGGTGCTCCGGACGTCCGGAGACGTCAGAGAAGGCTCGTTTCCATGAGCCGGATCCGGACGGGAACCCCTAAGTTTTCACGGAGACTGCTTTCCAATTGGTGAATCCGTTTTTCGAGGATCTTGATTTCATCGGAAAACAAGCGGTCGTCCATGGCAATGGCCGCTTCGAGAAGTTTTTTTTCGCCTTCTGCTTCCCTGACGGCGGCGCGGTATTTCGGAACGAAGGACAGGGCGTCTTCAATATGCCGGGTAATCTGGCTCGGGTGAACCTTGACCCCGTTGATGTTGAGGATATCGTCCGTCCGATCCTCAAACCATTCCAACTTGAGGAAGGTTGTTCCGCAGGGGCACGTATCCGCCATCAACCTGGCCTTTTCGCCGGTACGGAAACGGATGAGGGGAAAGGCCCGGGTGGTCAGGGTGGTGAGCACCAGCTCGCCCGTCTCTCCCCGCGGCAGCACGTCGCCGGATACAGGGTCCACGATTTCCGGGAGAAAATGGTCTTCATTGATGTGAAGTCCGTGGTGATCCCGGCATTCAAAGGCGATGGCCGGCCCCGGGACTTCGCTGAGCCCGAATTGATGCCATGTCTCCACGTGGAGCCGGGATTCAAGGCGTCGACGCACCTCCGGCATGAGGGGTTCTCCCACCAGGATCAGCCGCTTGAGGTTGAGGGCCGTGGGGTTGAGTTCGGCCTTGAACATCAGATCGGTCAGCTGAATCGCACGGGACGGGGTCGTGACGAGGGCCGATGTCTTGTAATCTCTCAGCACCATGAGCTGTTTGCTGGGGGAGAGGGGGGTATTGGGGATGACGGCGACGTCCATGGATTCGGCGCCGTCCTTGTAATCCCGACCCCAATTGGCCAGGCCGGGATCCAGGTCGATCTGAAGGATGTCTTCGGAGGTGATCCCCGCAGCCGTGAAAGCACGACCGACCATTTCCCGCCACATGCGGAGATCCTGGCGGGTGTAGCCCGTAACCGTGGGGTGCCGGGTGGTTCCGGGGGCCGTATGGATGCGTACGATGTCTTTGAGCGGAACGGCAAAAAGGCCGTAGGGGTAATGTTCGCCCAGGTGTTTTCGTTCCATGAAAGGCAGCGCGGCGATATCCTCGACCCGTTCGATGGCGGACGGATCCTTCCCGTTTCGTCCCGCCACGAGGTTCTGGCGGTTCTGGTGGAACGGCACGTTCCGGTAGGCCCGGTTCAGGGTGGCCTGAAGCCGCTCCAGTTGGAGCTGTTCCCGCTCGTTGGGGGCAAGATTCAGCATGTCATCCCCTCTCTTCAAAGAATTCTTCGTAGTCTTTACCCAGGTATGCCCGCTTGACCTCCACGTCCGAAAGGAGATCCCCGCCGGTGCCCTCTAAAACGATCTTCCCCGTTTCCAGAACATACCCGCGATCGGCGATTTTCAGTGCGGCCTGGGCATTCTGCTCGATCAGGAGGATGGTCAGCCCCTCTTCCTTGAGCCGGACCAGGGTGTCGAGGATCTTTTCCACCATTATGGGGGCCAGGCCCATGGACGGTTCGTCAAGCGCCAGGAGGCGCGGCCTGGCCATTAGAGCCCGTCCGATGGCCAGCATCTGCTGTTCTCCCCCCGAGAGTGTCCCGGCGGGCTGCGCGGCACGGTGTCCCAGAATCGGAAACAGATCAGTGATTCGGCCGATATCCCGATTGATTTCTGTGTGTTCTTTACGGCGGTATCGGGTGTAGGCGCCCAATTTCAGGTTATCCAGGACACTCAAGGGTGCGAAGACCTGTCGACCCTCGGGCACGAGGCTGATGCCTTTCCGGACGATGGCAGGCGGGTCCATCCCCTTGAGGGAGGCATCCTCGAAGGCGATCTCCCCCTTCCAGGCGGAAAGCAGTCCGCAGATCGACATCAGCAGAGTGCTCTTGCCGGAGCCGTTGGCGCCGATGAGGGTGATGAGCTCTCCCCGGCGCACGGAAATGCTGACGCCTTTGATGGCCATGATTCTGCCGTAGTAGCATCGGAGATTCTTGATTTGCAGCATGGTTTCAGCCGGTTCCGAGATAGGCGGACATGACGGCCGCATTGGATTGGATTTCCCGGGGAGCCCCTTCGGCCAGCATCCGGCCTTGATCGAGGACAAGGATTCGGTCGCAGACGTTCATGGTGAGGCTCATGTCATGCTCCACCAGCATGACCGTTACACCGAGATCCCGTATTTTTCGAATCAGTATTCCCAACCGTTCGGTTTCCACTGCGTTCAGGCCGGCGGCGGGCTCATCCAAAAGGAGCACCTTGGGGTCCGACGCAAGGGCCCGGGCGATTTCCAGCAGTCGCTGCCAGCCGAAGGGAAGATCGCCGCTCCGTTGATCGGGCGCCACGGTGAGGCCGACGAAATCGAGAAGTTTCCGGGCGCGCGCTTTCAAGGCCGTCTCCTCTTTTCGAACCGCCGGAAGTCGGGTGACGGCGCCCCATAAACCGGTTCGGGTTCTGACGTGACCGCCGACCATGATGTTTTCGATGACCGACATCCTTTCGAAGAGCTCTACATTTTGAAAGGTACGGGAGATGCCCAGGCGGACGATGTCCTGGATTCGCTTTCCGCGGATGGAGACGCCCTCGAGAAATATATTTCCCGAATCCGCCGTGTAGGCACCGGTGATCACGTTGAAGAGCGTTGTCTTCCCTGCGCCGTTGGGACCGATGAGTCCCATGATGACGCCTTCATCAACGGCAAAGGATATGCCTGACAGGGCCTGCACCCCGCCGAAGGCCTTGGATATTTCCTGAAGCGTCAGGAGCTTCGGTTTATCGGCCATATCTACCTCGGGCGCGTTCGTAGATGTCCAGAAAACCGCGTGTCAGGCCCTGGGGCATGACGATCATGACCCCCATCATGATGAGCCCGTAGACCACCATCTCGAAGTCTGAAAAGGCATGGAGCCATTCGGGAAGCAGGGTCAAAAGGGACGCCCCCAGAAGTGCGCCCCAGATGCTGGCCATACCGCCGATGACCACCATGGTCACCATCCGGACCGACATGAGGAAATCAAAGCTTCCCGGGCTGATGAAATTGACGTAGTGGGCATAGAGGAAACCGGCCATCGCGGCGATCCCCGCACTGAATACGAAAATCTTCAGTTTGAGGTGCATGGTGTCGACGCCTACGGCGCGTGCTGCTTTTTCGCTGTCGTGGATGGCACGGAGGGCTCGACCCGTGCGGGAATCGATGATGCGTCGAGAGACCAGGACGGTTATGAGGAGAATGCCCCAGACCAGATAGAAATAATTTTTCCCCGAAGAAAAATTGAGGGAGCCGATGGAGAGGGGCGGTATCCCGACGAGCCCTGAGGCCCCCCCGGTGACCGTGTCCCATTCCCGGAAGACAATGAAGGCGATCATGCCGAACCCCAGGGTTCCCATGCCGAGGTAATACCCCGAGAGCTTGAGTGTCGGCATGCCCACCAGAAAGGCGACCAATACCGCGGCCGACACCGCCAGGGGAAGCGATAACCAGGGTGACAGCCCGCAGGTCGTCGTGAGGATCGCCGTGGTGTAGGCGCCGATGCCGTAGAAAGCGGCATGGCCCAGGGAGATCTGGCCGGCGTACCCCATGAGCAGGTTGAGGCCGAGAGCCAGCAATGTGTTGATCCCGATGAAGGTCATCACCTGAAGGTGGTAGGGATTGGTGGTCACGAGGCCGACGCCGGTGATCATAAGGAGGGCCAGGGCAGGGGTAGCGCCCTTTCGAAGGGATACGGTCATGATTTCCGTTGGAGGAGCCATCGCCGGTCAGAAACGCGAGGCGTCGGCGGCGCCGAAGAGCCCGCCGGGTTTGATGTAAAGGATGAGGAGCAGCAGGACGAACGCGACGGCGTCTTTGGCCGCGGAGGAGATGTAGCCCACCCCCAGCGCCTCCAGGAGGCCCAGCAGGAATCCGCCTGCAAGCGATCCCCAGAGGCTGCCGATGCCGCCCAGCATGGCTGCGCAGAAACCTTTCAGGCCGAGCAGGGTTCCCATGTCGTAGCCGCACATGGTGATGGGGGCGATGATGACCCCCGCGGTCGCGCCGAGTCCCGTGCTCATGACGAACGCCAGGAGCACCATTTTTTCGGAGGGGATGCCTGAAAGCCAAGCCCCGCGCTTGTTGATGGCTGTCGCCTGCATCGCCTTTCCCGTGAGGGTCTTCCGGTAGAAATAAAAGAGGCCTACGGCAAGGAGTACGGCGATGACGAGGATCCAGATGCTCTGGGGCAAGAGTTTCGCTCCCGCCAGGTCCAGGGGCGGATGATCGGAGAAGGGCGGAACGCTGCGAGCATCCTTCCCCCAGATGATCATGGCCGCCCCCCGAAGAAAAATGGATGCGCCCACCGTAATGATGACCAGTACGATGGGGTGGGGTTTTGAAACGGTCCGGATGGCGATGCGTTCGAAAAGAAGCCCCGCCATTGCGACTCCGCCGACGGTCATGACGATAGCGAGGAGAAGGGGGAGGTGCAGCTCCCCCCACAGCGTCACAAGCCCCAGGGCACCCAGCATGACGAATTCACCGTGGGCGAAGTTGATCAGCTCCGTTGCGCTGAAGAGCATCGAGAAGCCGATGGCGATCACTGCATAGATGGCGCCGTTGGTCAGACCGGAAAACACATATTGGGCGAACTCCTCCACTTACTGCACGAGCTCCCAGGTGCCGTTCTGGATTCGGACCATCACGAAGGCATTGGCGGAGAGGCCGTTGTGCTCTTTCGGCCCGAAATTGAAAACGCCGGAAACGCCGACGTGATCTGTCAAGGATTCGATGTTGTCCCGCAGTTTTTCCGGGTCGCCGTCGGTGCCCTTGAGGGCCTGGGCAAGGATATTGACGGCGTCATAGGCGTAACCGCCGAATCCGGATACGGGTTGTTTGAAGGTCTCGGTGTAGGTTCCGGCATATTCGGCCAGGACCGCCTTCTGAGGATCGGTTTCCGGCAGGAGGTCATGGATCAGGATCTTTCCGGTGGGCAACAGGGTGCCTTCCGCGCTCTCCCCGGCCAGCTCGATGAATTTGGGCGACGCCACCCCGTGACTTTGATAAACGGGGATGTTCAGCGCCAGTTGCCGGGCGTTTTTGTTGACAACGGCGGGTCCCGGATTTGTGCCCCAGCAGATGACGGCGTCGGGTTTGGCGCTCTTGATCTTGGTGAGTTGAGCGGTCATGTCGGTATCGTTGCCCCCGAATTTATCGGCCTGGACAATGGTGAGCCCGAAGTCCCCGGCCTGGGCTTCCAGTTGTTCCCGTCCGGACTCGCCAAACGCGTCGGCGACGGTGAGGATGCCGATCTTCCGAATGCCCCGGGTCTTCATGTGCTCATAGATGGCCTGAACGGCGTGGATGTCGCTTTGGGCGGTCTTGAACACCCACGGATTGATGGGCATGGTGATCTTGTTCCCGGCGGCGCAGCTGATGAGGGGGGTTCGGGCTTTTTCGGCAAAGGGCATGACCGCAAGGGTAGTGGGCGTGGTGCTTGGCCCGATGATGGCCAGGACCTTGTCCTTGTTGAGCAGCTTGCTGACGCTCATGACCGCTTTCGTGGGGTCCCCCTCGGTATCATAGATGACGGCCTCGAGCTTGCGTCCGTCGATGCCGCCGGCCGCGTTGATTTTTTCGATCACCATTTCCATGCTTTTCTTCTCCGGATCGCCCAGGAAGGACGCCCGGCCGGTGACGGAGAATATTCCGCCGATCTTGTAAGTCTCCTCGGCAAGCGCACCGCCCGCAAAAATCGTAACGACGGCCCATGTCAAGAGCAACCGCCAACCGTTTCGTCTGACTCCCGTCAGTGTTTGCATCCGCTTTCCTCCATTTGGGGTTATGGGGTGTGGGGTGAGATCCCTACATGCCGGTCGATTCCGGCGCACCGGGGTCAAAGGGTATAGAGCTTGCGTCCCTCGATCACCGTCACGCCGTTATCCTTGAGCAGTTTCAGGGCCTCCTCCGTATGATCGAACCTGAAGATCATGACGGCGTTGCTGCCGCTCTGCTGAACAAAGGCGTACATGTATTCAACGTTGACGTTTCCGTTTTGAAGGATGGTGAGAATATGGTAGAGCCCGCCGGGCTGATCCGGCACCTCGACGGCCACCACGTTGGTTTTCCCCACGGTGAAGCCGTTTTCCTTCAGGACGCTGCAGGCTTTTTCATTGTCGTCCACGATGAGTCGCAGGACCCCGAAATCCGATGTGTCGGCCACCGACAGCGCCCGGATGTTGATCTTGTTTTCGGACAGGATCCGGGTGACCTCGGCGAGGCGTCCGGATTTATTCTCCAGGAAAATGGAAATCTGTTCTGCGCGCATAATGTTGTCTCCTCTGACTGATAGGGTTTTTCCTTCCGATATCGTCGACGGCGAACGGCGGCTACGGGGAATATATATCGGAAAATTCCCGCCGTTACAACTTCCGGTTGTCGATCACCCGAACGGCCTTGCCCTCGCTGCGCTGGATGGTCTTGGGCTCCACCAGTTTGACGTGAGCGGAGACCCCGATGATCTCCTTGATGTCTTTCGTGATTTTTTTCTCGATCTCCTGAAGGGGGCTGACCGTGTCGGAGAAGAGATTCTCTCCCACCTCGACCATCACCGTCAGTTTGTCCAGGTTGTCGACGCGGTCCACCTGAAGCTGGTAATGGGGTTCCACGCCCTTGGTCTCCATGAGGACGCTCTCGATCTGGGAGGGAAACACGTTGACGCCCCGGATGATGAGCATGTCGTCCGTCCGTCCGCTGACCCTGTTCATCCGGACGAGTGTCCGACCGCAGATGCAGGGCTCGGGATTGATGGAGGTGATGTCCCGGGTCCGGTAGCGCAGGACCGGGAAAGCCTCCTTGGTGATGGAGGTGAAGATCAATTCACCCGTCTCGCCGTAGGGAAGGGGCTCGCCGGTGTCCGGATCGATGATTTCGGCGATGAAATGGTCCTCCGCGATGTGCATACCGCGCTGGGCTTCGTGGCATTCGATGGAGACCCCGGGGCCGATGACCTCGCTCAGCCCATAGATATCCACGGCTTTCAGGTGGAGTTTTCTTTCGATCTCTTCCCGCATGTGTTCGGACCAGGGTTCGGCGCCGAAGATGCCGTATTTGAATTTCAGGTCCTTGAAATCCACGCCGAGTTCAGAGGCGACCTCGGCCAGATGAAGGACGTAGGATGGGGTGCCGGTGAGGATAGTGGGGCCGAAATCCTTCATGATGGTGATCTGGCGCTTGGTGTTGCCCCCCGATACCGGAATGACCGATGCTCCCAGTTTTTCGGCGCCGTAGTGGACCCCGAGTCCGCCGGTGAAAAGACCGTACCCGAAGGCATTGTGGATGATGTCTCCCCGGGTGGCGCCGCCGGCGGCCAGGGCACGGGCTATCAGGGTGGCCCAGGTATTGACGTCGCGGGCCGTATAGCCGACCACCGTGGGTTGGCCGGTGGTCCCGGACGATGCATGTATCCGGACCACCATATCCATGGGAACGGCGAACATGCCGAAAGGATAATTGTCCCTCAGGTCCTGTTTGGTGGTGAAGGGCAGACGGCAAAGATCCTTCAGGGATTTGACGTCACCGGGTGTGATGCCGGCTTCGGCGAATTTTTTGCGGTAGAAGGGGACGGTGGCGTAGGCCCGTTCCAGGGTCGAGCGGAGTCGCCTCAGCTGGATGGCCTCCAGGGCCTCCCTCGGCATGGTTTCGTATTCGATGTCGTATATCATGTTCTGTCCTCCTTGTTCCCACCGGATTTCACGCACTGTGGGATCGTTGGTTTGAAAAGGGATCGGCCGTGGCGGCTGCGACCGGATTCGGGTGCACAAAAAAAGGGCTGTCGGTGCGCCACCCACAGCCCTCTCAATATACCATGAATGTCACCCTACGTTGTGTCCACTCATGGCGCTTTTGTCTTTTTGTCGAGGTTGTCTACGCCCTCAGCCCATGAGCGGACCTTTTAAAGTAAAAAAATCCACTGAAAAAGCCGAGACCGTCAAAAAAGGGAAACCGGAGCATAGGCGCTAACCCATTGTTAAATGTTGGAAAGAATTTCGAAATCACCCATAACGAATCCGGGAAAACGTGTCAAGCGAAAAGAACCTTTTATTTCAGGCGACCCTTGAAAACGGCCTTTCGCTTTTCGAGGAAGGCAGTGGTGCCTTCCTTTGCGTCTTCGCTGGCCATGCAAAGCGCAAAGGCTTCGGCCTCGATATCAAGGCCGGTGGCCAGATCGACATTGAGACCCCGGTTGATGCTTTGCTTGGCCGCCCTGAGGGAAGCCTTGCCTTTGGCCGCGATGGTGCGTGCGGTTTTAAGGGTCTCCTCCATCAAGGCTTGCGGTGCGAAGACCTTGTTGACCATACCGATTTCCAGCGCTTCGGCCGCTGGGATCATTTTTCCCGTGAAGATCATCTCTTTGGCCCGGTTGGCGCCGATCAAGCGCGGCAGGCGCTGGGTGCCGCCAAACCCGGGGATGATGCCGAGGCCGATTTCCGGCAGGCCGAAATTGGCGCTTTCCGATGCGTAGATGAAGTCGCACGCCAGGGCCATCTCGCTGCCGCCGCCTAAAGCAAAACCGTTCACCGCCGCAATAACCGGAATGGCCAGGGCCTGGAGTTTGCTGATGACGGCCTGACCCTTCTGGGCGAAAAACTTGGCCTGAAGGGGGCCGAAGGTGGCAAGCTCGGTAATATCCGCCCCGGCCACAAAGGATTTTTCACCGGCGCCCGTCAATATCAGTACGCGGATGTCCTCATTTTGCGCCGTATCGTCCAGGGCCTGAGCCAGTTCGTCCAGGAGCGCCCCGTTGAGGGCGTTGAGGGCTTTGGGGCGGTTGAAGGTCAGTGTTGCGATACCGTCTTCCACCGTAAACAGAATGTTTTCATATGCCATGGGTCTGCCTCCGTCTTCATTCAATTGCTCATTCATGAAAGTCCGCGGCTGCCGTATCCGTCATTACGCCTGAAAGGTGCGGTGCCCTGAAAGGTGCGGTGCCGGGATCGACGGCCAAATTTCGACTGGGTGTTGCTTAAAGCATCGATGCCGCTTTGTCAACGGGAATCATCCCGCTTTCTTTGTCGCTTCCCCCCGGGACGCCAGGTAGATGGCGAAAAGGATCAGGCCCCCGCCGAGCAGCTTGTGGACGGTGAAGCCCTCGTCGAAGAGAAAATAGGCCATGATACTGCTGCCGATGGGCTCTCCCAGGAGGCTCACGGCGATGGTGCCGGCGCTGAACCATCGCAAAGACCAGTTGTAACTCGTATGGCCGATCAGCTGGGGAATGAGGGCCATGGCCCAGAAGGCGGTGACGGTGTTGGTGGAAAAACCGCTGATCGGCAGTCGAAGACAAAGGACCATGGCCCACAGAATGACGGCGGCGCTTCCGTAGCAGACGGTGACATAGGCCGTGAGTGTCAGTTTCTGCCGAAGGCGGCGGCCGATCAGGAGGTAGACCGCCGCGCAGATGCTCCCGGCAAGGGCGAGGGCATCGCCCAGAAGCGCCTTGCCGCCGGTCTCGAAATCTCCGTAGCCGATGATGACGCCGCCCACGACGCTGATGAGAATGCTGACCACGGCGGTTCTGCCCAGACGCTCTCCCGTGATGAAGGGCGTCAGAATGCCCACCCACAGGGGATTGGTGTTGACGAGCACGACGCTGTTGGTAACCGAGGTGTAATCCAGGGAGGAGATCCATGTGGCGAAATGAAGGGCGAGAAAGAGGCCCGAAAATCCGGCAAGCCTCAGATCGGCTCCGGAAAGGCGCATCAGCTCACGTCGGGCGGTAAAGAAGGCCACGGGCAGAAGGACCAGCGTCGCCAACCCCACGCGATAGGCCGCGATGACCAGGGCGGGGGCCTCACCGGCCAGTCTGGCGAAGATTGCCCCCGTAGACACGGCGAAGACGCCGACCACCAGAGCGAAAAACGGGTTTACCCACGGCGCCGAAACGGCGGTGTCCATCCCTGGGGAATGTTTCATCGTTTGATCCCCACCAGGGTTGCCGTGCGCCACAATCCCCTGGGCGTGGAGACGGTCTTTTCCTGGTAATAGATGATATAAAGGGAAATGAAGGCGTGAAGCAGCTCGTTGTCCCGCAGCAAATAGTCGCGGCACGATACGGCCTGGGCGCCGTATTCGGGGGCTTCCACGTAAGTCTCGAAGATCAGCATTCCCCCGGGACGGAGCGCCTCTCGAATGTAGGGAAAGAGGCGCCGGTTCAGAAAACGGATGTTCAGGATCAGGGTGTACCGCTCCGGTGGGATATCATAGGTGTCCAGGTCGGCGTGAACGGTCCGGATCCGCTGGTGTTTGCCGGCGATGACGGCAAGGGCTGCGTCGGAGATGTCGACGGCATCGACGTCAAATCCCTTTTCAGCCAGGAAGAGCGTGTTTCCGCCGGTGCCGCATGCGATGTCCAGAGCCGGACCTGCGGGAGCCATGGGTCCAAAACGTCGGACAATGGCCGTGGGCGGTTTCATATGGGGATCCTTCCGATACTTTTCGTTCCATTTGACGCGGTTTTTTTCCATACAATCCGTCTTTGATAATGGGTAATTCATAGGCCGTATCCTCCCGGCACCTCTATCCGATCACCATCATGAAAGTCGAAAGTCGAATGGGTAGGATAACCCGTCAACCTTTTCGCGGGTCCGTGGAAGCCGCTCCGGGCTGATCAGCCAAAACTGAACCGGGTTTTCAGCAATTTTCGGGTGGTGGGATTGACGTCCATTGCATCCATCTCCGCCGCAGACACCCATCGGACCTCTACGGCGTCGTCTCCGGCCGAGGGTACGCCCCCCACGTATTCCGCCGCGAGATCCACAATGACGTAATGGAAGCGTATCCCTCCGTCCGGGTCGCGCTCGATGACGTCAAAGGTAAACACCGGTTCACCGGCCCGGATGTCGATGCCGGTCTCCTCCCTGATCTCCCTTTCAGCCGCTTCCTTCAGGGTCTCTCCCAGGTTGAGACGACCGCCGGGGATGGCCCAGACCCCTTCCGCGGGGGGCTTGCCTCGAAGGACCAACAGGATCTTGTCGTTCTTGAATACCACGGCGCCGACGCCGACGCGGGGCTGATCCGGATACATGCGGTTCGATCATCCTCCCATGGACCGGTCTATTACCGGCTTTGAACGGTTTGCGCAAGCGTGAGCACGTCGACCCTCCCGGCCCCGGCCCTGCACAGGGTTCGCGCGCACTCATCGGCCGTGGCGCCGGTGGTGTAGACGTCGTCCACCAACAGGATTTTTTTTTCACGGACATCGCACTCTCCGGCCACGGCAAAGGCGTTCTGGATGTTTGTCCGGCGCGTGCTCCGTTTCATTCCGACCTGGGTGTCCGTATCGCGGACCCTTTTCAGGGCGGATTTTTGAATCATCTCCTGGAAAACGGGAATCTGCATTTCGGCGGCGAGCTCGGGCCACTGTCGTATGAGCAGAAAGGCCTGGTTGAATCCCCGTCGCCGGAACTTGCGGGGGTGAAGCGGAACCGGGATCACGAGATCGATATCCGCTTCGGGCCAGTGCTGAAGAAAGGTTGAAAAAAGGAGGCGCCCCAGGGGACCGGCCAGTTGGGTTCTGGACCGGTATTTGAGTTGATGAAGGGCGGTTTTGAGGCTGCCGTCGTAGATGCCGAATGCCCGGACTTTGTGAAATTGCCTTGGTTTTTTCAGGCAGGAATCGCAGATCGGACCCCACTCCCCGCGGTTGTCGATCGGTCTGCCGCAACGACAGCAGTGAGGGCCGTCCCAGGCAGTGAAGTCGCTGCGGCACCGGGGGCAGAAAAATGGGGTTAACGCGGCTGCAAAGGCCTGGGGCGGCGGTGCCGCCACGCCGCTGGGATCGGCTTCGACGGTCCCAGGGAAAAATGCACCGCAAACCGTGCATTTGGAGGGGAAGGTGAAATCCAGAAGCGCCCGCCCGACGGCTCGGATCCTGCGAAGCGGCAGATGGATCGGTTTCACGGGATGCCCTGGTGCGGATCATCGTGGTAGCGGATCAGGCCTTCCTGCACCACCGAGGCAATGAGCCTGCCGTCCCGGGTGTAAATCCTCCCTGAGGCCAGGCCTCGAGCCTTACAGGCATTGGGGCTTTTCATGACATAAAGCAGCCAGTCGTCGATGCGGAAATCCCGGTGGAACCACATGGCATGATCCAGACTCGCCACCTGCATGGACGGCTCCCAGTAGCTGTGGCCGTGGGGATAGAGCGCCGTTACCACCAGGCCGAAGTCGGAGGCATAGGCCAGCAGATACCGGTGAACAGCCGGGTCATCGGGCATCCGGTCGATGGTTTTGAACCAGGTGTACCGGACCGGTTCCCGTTTCTCCGGAGCGAAGGGCTTGATGGGGTTGACGGGTCGCATCTCGATGGGTCTTCTGCAGATAATTTTTTCCCGGATGGCGGCCGGTATTTTGTCCTGATGGCGGAGGGCGAATTCGATGTCGGATTCGAGACCTTCGGGCCCTGGTACGCTCGGCGGGGCGTCCTGATGCTCGAAGCCCGGCTCGTCCACCTGAAACGATGCCGACATGCTGAATACGGCGCGTCCCTTCTGGATGGCGACCACCCGGCGGGTCGTAAAGCTCTTGCCGTCCCGGATGCAGTCCACGTCATAAACGATGGGTTTCCGGGCGTCGCCCATTCTCAGAAAGTACGCATGAAGGCTGTGAATCCTACGGTCTTTGGGAACGGTCTGGCAGGCTGCCGACAGGGCTTGACCGAGCACCTGTCCCCCATAGACGCTGCGATAACCCAGATCCTGACTCTGGCCGCGAAAAATGTTCTCCTCGATCTTTTCCAGTTTCAAGAGCTTGATCAGTTCTTCCAGCACATTGTCTTCAACGCAGACGCTCATGAGAGCTCCCTCCATGTCATGAATCCCTGAACGCAGTCGTCCGGAGCGGCCTGGATCCCGGTCTGTGCCGAACGATATTTCCTCCACGGTGTTGGAATTATAGCCGCCACGCGAAGGGAATTCAACCGTTATCCCGGCATCGAGGGGCTTTCTTCAGCAGTGCCGGAACAACGGGCCGCCGCGGATTAGGATTTGCTTTTTGATGCGGGAATGGTATTTTAGAGGCTGAAGACTGAAGACTGAAGACTGAAGGCTGAAGGGGCACAAATGCTCCGTTCGCCACGGTTACACCCCTTCAGCATATGGAGACTGAAGATTGAATGAGGATAAACACTCCGTTCATCACGGGTGCACCCCTTCAGCCTTCAGTCTTCAGTCTATTTACAACGACGGCGCCTGTTGGTTGGGCGCTGCTCTGCTTGATGTGAACGGAGGTTGATTATCAAAAGCAGGGATCTTTTTGACGGTAATTCCGGCGGGGATTACGATGCTGCGTCCCTCGAGGTTTTGCGGGGGCTCGATCCGGTCCGCCGGCGGCCGGGAATGTATACGGATACGAGCCGGCCGAACCATCTCGCTCAGGAGGTCATTGACAACGCCGTGGACGAGGCCGTTGCCGGCTTTGCCCGTCAGATCAGAGTGGTGCTTTACGAGGACGGTTCTCTGGAGGTGGCCGACGACGGCCGGGGCATGCCGGTCGACCTTCACCCCGAAGAGGGGATGACCGGGGTCGAGGTTATCATGACGAAGCTTCATGCCGGGGCCAAGTTCGGGAACAAAAACTACCGGTTCTCAGGAGGGCTGCACGGGGTTGGGGTGTCGGTGGTCAACGCGCTTTCCACACGCCTCGAGGTGGAGATCCGACGCGGCGGAAACAAGTATGCCATCGCCTTTGCCAACGGCTGCAAAATGTCGGAGCTGACCCCAATCGGAACGGTGGGGATCCGCAACACCGGATCGACGGTGCGGTTCTGGCCGGATCCGCGCTATTTCGATACGCCGGGCTTTTCCGTGCGAAAGCTTCGTCATGCCCTTCGGGCCAAGGCCGTTCTCTGTCCCCGGCTCACGGTGATCTTCACCGACAAGGCTTCGGGGGAGACGGAAAAATGGTATTTCGAAGACGGCCTCAAGGACTATCTCCTGGAAGCCATGGCCGATCACGAGCGCATCCCCGAGGATCCGTTCATGGGCAGCCATGAGGGAGAAGGGGAGGCGGTGGCCTGGGCTGCGGTCTGGCTCCCGGAACAGGCGCCGATGGTTGCCGAGAGCTACGTCAACCTGATCCCGACACCGGTGGGCGGCACCCACGTCAACGGCTTCCGGAGCGGCCTCCTGGCGGCTCTGCGGGAATTTTGCGATTTCAGGAACCTGATGCCCCGCGGCATCAAATTGAGCCCGGAAGATTTGTGGGACCGCTGTGCCTACGTGCTCTCGGTGAAAATGAACGATCCCCAGTTCTCGGGCCAGACCAAGGAGCGGCTCTCATCCCGGGAGTGTGCCGCTTTTGTGTCGAACATCGTCCGGGACGCCTTCGCCCTCTGGCTCAACCTCAATACCGATGCCGGGGAACGGTTGGCCGAAATGGCCATCGAAAATGCCCGAAAACGTCTCAAGGCCGCCAGAAAGGTCGTGCGCAGAAAAGCAGGGTCGGGGCCGACCCTGCCGGGAAAACTTGCCGACTGCATCTCCCAGGATCCGTCCGAGGCCGAGCTTTTCCTCGTGGAGGGGGACTCGGCAGGCGGTTCGGCGAAACAGGCGCGGGACAAGCAAACCCAGGCGGTGCTGCCGCTCCGCGGAAAGATTCTGAACACCTGGGAGGTCGACACCGACCAGATCCTGAAATCCAACGAGATTCACGATATCGCCGTGGCCACCGGGGTCGATCCCGGAGCGTCGAGCCTTTCCGAACTCCGGTACGGAAGGATTATCATCCTGGCCGACGCCGATTCCGACGGGCTTCACATCGCCACCCTCCTCTGCGCGCTGTTTCTCAAACATTTCAAGCCGCTCGTCGCGGCGGGGCGTATCTTCGTCGCCATGCCCCCGCTTTATCGGATCGACCAGGGCAAGAGCGTTTATTATGCGCTGGATGAAAACGAAAAGGACGCCATCCTGAAGCGGCTCGAAAAGAGCCCCAAAAAGGGGCGGATCGGTGTCCAGCGGTTCAAGGGTCTGGGGGAAATGAACCCCGGTCAGCTCAGGGAGACCACCATGTTTCCGGATTCCCGGCGTCTTGTCCAACTCACCCTGGATGATGAGGCCGGAATATTTGAAACCATGGACATGCTTCTGGCCAAAAAGCGCTCCAAGGACCGCAGGCACTGGCTCGAGGCCGAGGGCGACCTGGCCGAATCCGAAATCCTCTGAAACCCATTCGACACACCGCCACGGAGTGAAGTCTAATGAGCGACACCGCATCCATCGTCGATGAAGGCGCCGAGCAGCTTTCCCTCGGAAATTTTGTCCGGCCCGCCTATCTCAACTACGCCATGTACGTGATCATGGACCGGGCACTGCCCTTTGTGGGAGACGGTCTCAAACCGGTCCAGCGCCGCATCGTCTACGCCATGAGCGAACTGGGCCTCAAGGCCACCGCAAAGCCCAAGAAATCCGCTCGAACGGTGGGGGATGTCCTCGGTAAATACCACCCCCACGGCGATTCGGCCTGTTACGAGGCCATGGTGCTCATGGCCCAGAATTTTTCCTATCGGTATCCCTTCATCGACGGACAGGGGAACTGGGGTTCCATCGCCTCTCCAAAGGAATTCGCCGCCATGCGGTATACCGAGGCCCGTCTCTCGGCCTATGCCGATGTGTTCCTCTCGGAACTCTCCATGGGCACCGTCGACTGGGTGCCCAACTTCGACGGAACCCTTGAAGAGCCGCGGATGCTGCCGGCGAGGCTGCCCAATATCATTCTGAACGGCGCAGCAGGGATCGCCGTCGGCATGGCCACGGACATCCCGCCCCACAACCTGCGGGAGATCGTTGCAGCCTGCATCCACCTCATCGACAATCCCAACGCGTCGCTGGAGGATATCTGCGGGATCGTCCCGGGGCCGGACTTCCCGACGGGGGCGGAGATCATCACGCCGGCGGCGGAGTTGACGGAGATCTACCGGAACGGTCAGGGCATGATCCGGATGCGGGCCACCTATGAGCTCGACAACGGCGACATTGTCGTCACAGCCCTGCCCTATCAGGTTTCCCCCGAGAAGGTCATCGAGCAGATCGCCGCGCAGATGATCGCCAAAAAGCTTCCCATGGTCTCGGATATCCGGGATCTTTCGGACCAGGAGGAGCCGACGCGCATCATGATACTGCCCCGGTCTGCCCGCGTGGACAAGGAGGCCCTCATGAGCCATCTTTTCGCCACCACCGACCTCGAGAAAAGCGTCAAGGTGAACATGACGGCCATCGGCCTGAACCGGAAACCCCAGGCCTTCGGCCTCGTCGACCTCCTGCGCCAATGGCTCGAGTTCCGTCGGGACACGGTGACGCGACGGCTGCGGTTCCGGTTCGACAAAATCACCGAACGCCTTCATATCCTGGACGGGCTCCTCGCCGCCTATCTCAACCTCGATGCGGTGATCCGGATCATAAGGGACAGCGACGAGCCCAAGACGGCCCTGATGTCAGGTTTCGACCTCAGCCCTTTACAAGCCGAAGCCATCCTTCAGATCCGCCTGCGTCAACTGGCGCGGCTGGAGGAGATTAAAATCCGTGAGGAAAAGGCGGGCCTCGAGAAGGAGCGGGATCGGATCGAGCGGATTCTGGGTTCGGATCGACGCATGAAAACCTTGATCAAGAAGGAACTTGCCGCGGATGCGGAAACCTACGGCGATCCCCGGAGGACCCGAATCGTGGCACGGAGGGAAGCCCATGCCATCAAGGAGACGGATCTGGCACCGCCCGAGCCGATTACCGTGGTGCTTTCCGTAAACGGGTGGGTTCGAGCGGCAAAAGGACACAACATCGATCCGGCACAGCTCTCCTACAAGGCCGGCGACACGCTTTTGAGCGTGGCCCGGGGCAACACCCATCAGCCGGCCGTCTTTCTCGACACCGCCGGACGGAGCTACGCCCTGCTGTCGGGCACGCTGCCGTCGGCCAGAAGTCAGGGGGAGCCTTTGACAGGCCGGCTGTCCCTGGCGAGCGGGGAGCGCTTTGTCGCCGTCGTTATGGGTGAACCCGGCCGCAAGCTTTTGCTGGCCAGCGACTGCGGATACGGTTTTGTGACCGACGCCCACAACATGGCCACCAAGAACACCAAGGGCAAGGCCATGCTGACCCTTCCCCGGAACGCGAGACCCCTGCCGCCCCGGGAGGTCCGGAATCCTGAAACCGATTGTCTGGCGATCGTCACCACCGAAGGCCGGATGCTTCTCTTTCCCGTCCGGAATCTGCCGGAGTTGTCCAAGGGGAAGGGAAACAAGATCATTCAGATCCCCCCGAAAGCCGCCCGGGAGCGACGGGAACTGGTTAACATCATCGAGATCGTGCCCCAAGGGGCGACAATAAAGGTTCATTCCGGGAAACAGGCGGTCAGGTTTACCTGGGAGAGCCTGTCGGTTTTCATGGGGGAGAGAGGCCGCCGCGGAAAGCTCTTGCCCAGGGGATACCAGCGGGTTGACTACATAGAGGTGATACCGCCTGACGAACCCGCTTCCGGTGCTGCCAATGCATCCGACAGCGGATCGGGGGAATGATATCGGACCATGACACAGAGGCAACCGCAGCATCATAAGGTGGTGCCGCTTACGGATGCCGTCCGTCGATATGTCCGGGACGGCACCCACCTGGCCATTGGCGGATTTACCCTGAATCGAAACCCCATGGCGGCGATCCGGGAGATCGTCCGGCAACGGGTCCGGAACCTGCATCTCTATGCCCACTCCAACGGCACCGGACTGGACGAACTGATCGGCGGGGGCTGTGTTGCGAGACTCGAGATCGCCTATGGCGGCAACGGCGTGGCGACGCCCACCTGCATTCGATTTCGGAAGGCGGTGGAGGCGGGGCGCATCGTGGTTGAGGATTACTCCAATTATATGATGAGTCTCCGATTCCTGGCAGGAGCCATGGGGGTTCCTTTTCTGCCGACCCTCTCCGGTCTGGGATCGGACATCGCCGCCCGGTGGGGGTTCTCGAAGGCGATGCGGAGAGATGATCCCCGCCTTCCGGACGACAAGCTGATCGTGATGGACAACCCCTTCGGCGCCTGGGGGGAGGCCTCCCGGGTGCTGCTGGTGCCGGCCGTCAATCCCGATGTGACCCTGCTCCACGTCCAGACCGCGGATGCCATGGGGACATGTCGCATTGACGGGCTGCCTTTCGGGGATATCGAACAGGCCAAGGCCTCCCGCCATGTCATCGTCACCTGCGAGACGCTGACGACAACCGAGGCCCTTCGGGCTCATCCGGAGCGAAACCAGCTTGCCTTTCCCCACGTCAGCGCCGTCTGCCATGTTCCCTGGGGCGGGTATCCCACCGCGGTCTACCGCCGTTACGACTACGACGCCGAATACCTGAAGGCCTATGCCGAGGCCGCAGGGGACGAGGAGCGGTTCGCGGCCTACCAGGAACGGTACATTTTCGGGGTCGACTCCCACGAGGCGTTTCTGGAAGCGGTTGGGCGGCCGAGGTTAGAGGCGTTGAAAGCCGATCCAGAGACTGGTTATGCCGTGAACATGAAAAGGGGATGAACCCATGGAGAAGCTGTGCTACACCCCTCGGGAGATGATGACGATCATGGCCGCGCGGGAGATCGGGGACGGAGACATCGTGTTCTGCGGGACCGGTATCTCAATGCTGGCCGCTGTCGCCGCCAAGAAGATCAACGCCCCGAACAGCGTCATCTTTTTTGAGACCGGGGCTGTTGACGCCCGCATCGCAGAGCTGCCGCTGGCGGTATCCGATCCGCGGATCATGTATGGCGCGGCCGCCCACGGGAACCTGCTGGACGCCTTTGCCTTCATGCAGAACCGGTTCACCGGTGATCGGATCATCGCGATCTTAGGGGCGGCACAGATCGACCCGTTCGGGAACCTCAACACCACCTGTATCGGTCCGTACGACCGACCGGTGATTCGCTTCTCCGGCAGCGGCGGCGGATGCGACGTAGCCTCCTTCGTCCCCCGGTGTATCGCTTTTATGCAGCATGAAAAACGCAAGTTCGTCGAGCGGATCGACTATCTGACGAGTCCGGGAGGACTCGACGGCGGCAGGTCGCGGGAGAAGGCCGGCCTGCGTCCCGGGGGTATTGGGGTCGTCATCACCAACAAGGCGGTGATGCGGATCGATCCGGAGACCCGGAGGCTCTATCTCGACCGGTATTATCCCGGAATCGCTCCCCGGGAGATCCAGGACAGCACGGGCTTTGCCGTCGATGTCTCCCGGTCCTGCGAAGCCTCGCCGCCCACGGCGACCGAACTCAGGATTCTTCGGGAAGTCTGCGATCCCCAGGGGCTCATCCTGAGAAACCGACCCTCCGATTGACGTCCGGAGAGAGGAGCCGCCCGGCCCTCAGAGATGTCTGGACGCTTCATAGACCGTGTCCGGCGGGAGGTCGGGCCTGGCGGACTGCACCCGGACCAGCTGATCGCACCGTTCGTTGCCGGCATTCCCCGCATGCCCCTTGACCCACCGGAATTCGACGTCGTGCTTCTCGCAGAGATCGAGCAGCTTTGCCCAGAGATCGGGGTTGACGGCCCTGTCGGTCCTGGTCCGCATCCAGCCGTTGGACCGCCATCGTCTGGCCCAGCCTTTGGTGATGCCGTCCACAACGTATTTTGAATCGCTGTAAAGGGTAACGGCAGACGGCTTTTCAAGAGCGCTCAGGCCGACAATGCAGGCGGTCAGTTCCATGCGGTTGTTGGTGGTGAGCCGAAATCCGCCGGAAAATTCCCGGGTCGCACCGTCTTCGACGACAACCACTCCATAACCTCCCGGACCCGGGTTTCCCAGGGCCCCGCCGTCCGTATAGATGATGACGCGGTCCGCATCGGGCAGCCGCTCCCCGGCATCTCGGGAGGCCTTCGCTGCGGAGATGTTGCCGCCGGAAGACTTGCGTTTCCAACGATTTGGCGGATTTTTCAAAAAGGCTTCAGCCTCCTCCCGGGTCAGGAATCCCTTGTAGACGGCCCCCGGGAAGCCGCTGACCTGGGCCTGGGCCCCCGCTTCCCCGAACCATCGGGTATAGATGCCGGGTTTCCGGCCCTTTGCAACCGCATAGAACTTTTGGGTGCTCATGAAGTATGTTCCTCTGGATGTCCGATATCGTTTTTGTCGATGTTCAGGGTATCATATGTTCACCATAACCTCATTACGCCGTCAAAAAAGCGTATTTCGGGTGACAACGATTACCTTTAAAATCCGAAGCACCGCAAGCGAAAAAAGCTTTGCACCTCTGCCTTGATTAATGCCGGGTGTTATGCTAATTGATTCGCTTTTATGCCATGCCTTCGCCATGATGTCGTTTTGGCTCCTGCGGCGAATGAAACCTATATGAATGAAAGGTGGAAGCCATGCCAACCATCGGTCGATCCTACTGCGGTCAACTGAGCCTGTCCCATGCCGGCGAATCCGTCACCCTTGCCGGCTGGGTGGACGCCCTGCGGGACCACGGAGAAGTGCTCTTCATTCACTTGCGTGACCGCAGCGGTATCGTACAGGTCGTATTCACCCCCGAAGGCACGCCACAGGCGGTTTGCGACAGGGCTTCGGTGCTCAGGAGCGAGTTCTGCGTCCGTGTCACCGGCCGGGTCATCCAACGGACCGGGGGGACCGAAAACCCGGGCATCGCCACCGGCGATATCGAGGTGGTGGCTGAAGACCTGGCCATCCTTGGCAGCTGTGCGACGCTCCCGTTTCAGATATCGGAAAAATCGATGTTGGCGGGCGGCGTGGTCAGGCGGGACGAGACGGTGGGAGAGGATCTGAGACTGCAGTACCGCTATCTCGATCTGCGCCGTCCCACCATGCAGGATCACCTGATCCGGCGGCACCGCATCGTCAAGACCATCCGGGATTTTCTGGATCAGCAGGGATTCATCGAGGTCGAAACCCCGATGCTTACCAAAAGTACGCCCGAGGGCGCCCGGGACTATTTAGTGCCCAGCCGACAGTTTCCCAAAAGCTTTTACGCCTTGCCCCAGTCGCCCCAGCTGTTCAAGCAGATGCTCATGGTGGGCGGCATGGAGCGCTATTTCCAGATCGTGCGCTGCTTCCGGGACGAGGATCTGCGGCCTAACCGGCAGCCGGAATTCACCCAACTGGACCTCGAGGCCTCCTTCATCGACGAGGAATACATCTTCGATCTTTTCGAGGAACTGACCGTTCGCATGTTCTCCGTCGGCGGCATCGATCTGCCGCGTCCCTTCCCGCGTATGACCTGGCTGGACGCCATGAACCGAACCGGTTCGGACCGGCCCGATCTGCGTTTCGGCATGACCTTCGAGGATGCCACAGACCTTTTCACCCATACCCGCTACGGCATCTTCCGGCAGATCCTCGATCGGGGCGGATGCATCAAAGGCATCAACGTCAAAGGCGCGTCCGATCGATTGAGCAAAAACGTACTGCAGAATGAATACGCCAGGGAGATCGTTCCGGGATTCGGCGCAAAGGGCATGACCTGGATGCGGGTGATGGCCGAAGGGCTGGAGTCCAACATCGTGCAGTTCTTCAGCGATGATGAACGCCGGGGAATCCTCGATCGCTTCGCGGCCCAACCGGGGGACGTCATCCTGATGATCGCCGATCCCTCCTGGTCTCTGGTCTGCTCCGCCCTCGGGCAATTGCGGGTGCACCTGGCCCATCGGTTGGCGCTGATTCCCAAAGATGTGTACGCCCCGCTCTGGGTCACCGACTTTCCCCTGTTCGAAGCTGCGGAAGACGGCGTTACGGCCATTCACCATCCCTTCACCATGCCGGACCGCGTGGATTTCGATCCGCGAAACATCGAGGATCTGCTTGCACTTCGCTCCCGTGCCTACGACCTGGTGATGAACGGCGAGGAGCTGGGGGGCGGCAGCATCCGCATCAACGACAGTAAGTTGCAGCAGCGCGTTTTTCAGGCCCTGGGTCTGGATGCCGGGGAGGCGGCGGAAAAGTTCGGATTCTTCCTCAAGGCCCTGTCATTCGGCGCACCGCCCCATGGCGGCATCGCCCTGGGCATCGACCGGGTCGTGGCCATGATCCTGGGCGCCGCTTCCATCCGCGAGGTGATCGCCTTTCCCAAAAACCGCAGCGCCTATTGCCCGCTGACCCAGGCTCCTTCGCCGGCGGCGCCCCTCCAGCTGCAAGAGCTGGGTCTGCTCGACATGGGCGGCGGCCTGCCGCTGCCGGGTGCAGGCGAGGGTAAGGATCTGATCGACAGCCTCTCCTGGGTATCGCGCATCGGAATCACCGACCCGGAGCGGTCGTCGATGGGCGAGGCCGTGGCCCAGGCCCAGGCCTGCGCTGAACGGATCAACCGGAATGCCCCTTCGGACGAGCCCCCGCTATTCTCCGTCGCAGCCGTCTCCAATCGTACCCGAGAAGGCAGAACCCCCCGCATCCACCCCCTGGCGGCAAGCGGAGAACTTTTCAAGAATGCACCCGCAGAAAAAGGCGGCTACTTCAAAACAGCCGCAGTACTGGATTGAGAGGTCACTCATGCCGGATCTTTTCACTTACCGTAATTCACTGCCGGAGCAACCCGGCGCAGACGGTCCGCTTTCGGGCATGCGGGTGGCGGTTCAGCCGAACCTTTCGGTCAATGGATGGCCCTGCAATGCCGGTTCACATGCCCTTGCGGGATATACCGCGCTTGCGGACGCCACGACCGTGGCCCGACTGACCCGGTCCGGTGCCGTGCTGATCGGCAGTTCGCATATGGCCGAGCTGGGTTTCGGCCTGGCCGACGACACCATCATCCAAATCATCGCCGACGGCCGTGCCGAACTGGCGCTGATCACCGACACCATGGGCGAAGCCCGGGTTGCAGCGTCCGGCGCCGGTCTGTTCGGATTCAAGCCCAGTTATGGCCTGATTTCCCGCTGCGGCCTGATGGGCCTGGTGCCCTCCATGGAGTGCATCGGCCTGGTGGGCGTCGATCCGGCCCGGATCGGCCGGGCCCTGGCCGTCATGGCCGGCCCGGACCCCGACGATCCGTCCATGCCCGATGACTGCGCCGCCGGTTTCAGCGCTGATCTGCCGCCGATCACGGCGCAACCGACGGCCGGGATCGTCGCCGAGTGGTTGGAGGGCCTGAATGCGGCTGAGCGCAGCGCCTTTGAATCCAGTCTTGCACGGCTTGACGCCATGGGTATCGCCACCCGGCAGGTGAACCTCGCCCCGTCCGGCCTTTTTCGGGATGCCCACCAAGTGATCGCCGCGGTCGAGGCCTCTTCCAGCGCCGGTAAATACGACGGGGTCCGGTACGGTCACCGCAGCGCCTCCGGCAAAAACTGGAACGAGATGTACCTGAACACCCGGGCCGAAAGCTTCGGGCCCCTGATCAAGCCCTTTCTCTTCCAGGGCGCCTATTTTCAGTTTGAAAACTATTCCGCCTTTGAAAACGCCTGCCGGATCCGCGGACGCCTGATGCGGGCCGTGACCGATCTGCTCGCACAGGTGGACATGCTGGTGCTGCCCACTAGACGGCCGGCCCATGATCCCGGGCGGGCGACGACCATCGAGGAAACCTATGACGCCTTTGGGCTGACCCTCCCGGCCAACCTCACGGGTCATCCGGTGTTGCAGGTGCCGGATCCGACCTTGGCCGCGGGCACGGATTTGGGACTGCAGCTCATCGGTCGACGGCTGGACGATGCCCGGCTGCTCTCCATCGGCCGGCAGATGTCATCAATAGCAGGGGAGGGATGCTGACATGAAATACGAAGCGGTCATCGGTCTTGAGATTCATGTGCAGCTCAACGCCGCCACAAAGTTGTTCTGCGACTGCCCCAACCGGCCGGGCGACGAACCCAATCGCAATATCTGTCCGGTCTGTCTCTGGCTGCCGGGGGCCTTCCCGCAGCTGAGCCGGGAGGCCCTGGAAAAAGGCGTGCTCGCCTGTCTGGCCCTGAACTGCGTCATTCAGCCGGAAAGCGCTTTCGATCAAAAGGTGTATTACTACCCCGATCTGCCCAAGGGATATCAGTTATCCCAGCACCACAAACCTCTGGCCCGCAACGGCTGGGTGGACATCGTGGCTGCGGACGGTCAGGTGAAACGGCTGCGTATCCACCACGTTCATCTGGAGGAGGATGTGGCCAAACTGCTGCACGAGACCGAAGGCCGAACACCCATCAGCCTGGTGGACTTCAATCGCGCCGGGACCCCCCTGATCGAAATCGTGAGCGAGCCGGACATGCGCGACCCTCACGACGCCATGGAATACATCAAAGCCCTGCGGGACCAACTGCGCTATACGGGCAGCGCTGAATGCAGCCTGGAGCAGGGCACCCTGCGCGTGGATGCCAATGTCTCATTGCGGCCGTTGGGCAGCAAAGCCCTGAACACCAAGGTAGAGATCAAGAACATGAACGCCATCCGAAACGTGGGTGATGCCATTGCCTACGAAATCACCCGCCAGACCGAGTGCCTCGAAAAAGGCGAACCGATCGTGATGCACACCCGTCTGTGGGATCCCGAAAAAAAGGTCACCACGCCCATGCGGGCCAAGTTCGAAGGTCCCTGCGTGCCGGATCCGTCGGT